>JAIORY010000035.1 GCA_021107915.1 Bacteroidales bacterium
CATTAATCAACATCATCCTGATAAATATTATTTTATTACCGGCTTTTATTTTTGTACATGATAAAACATTTATATTTTATATTGGAAGTTTTTTATTTTTTATTTTAGGTTATTTATTAGCATCTAATAATTCAGTAAAAGGCCTTATAGTAAATTTTTTATTAGCATCCGTACCATTTTTGCTTATTGCATTTGCATATTTATTTATTAATATTTATGATTTTAATCTAACACATCCTGAAAGAGTTCTACCAATATTCATGTATTATTTTATTTGTTTTGTAATAAGTTTTTTCTTTGGAGTGATTCTAAAGAAAAAACTTAAAAACAAAGAAAACCGAAATCTTGTTTTTGTTTCAATAATTATATTGTTTGCTGCTGCCACATCCGGGATTCTGGGACGGGCTTTCCAATTTAGCATTGTTGGAGGATTATACTTAATTGGGGGATTATATATTGGTTATAAAAAGAAAAGAAAAAATATAAAAGCCGTTTTAATACTTATTTTACCATTTATATTATTATTTTATCCTTTAGTTATTTTTAATACTTTGAAACAGATGTATCCTATTTGCATTATTGTACCAATTAGTGCATTGTCAGGTATAGGTTTAAAATTATTATATTTTAAAAAAAACAAAGTTTTATTTTCAGCATTGGTAATTCCATATTTGTTAATTCTATTTTTAGGATATTTTGGAATGTTTAATTGGTTAGAGTATGTTTTTGCGGATCATGAAAATAATATAAATGCCAAAGAACTTGTTTTTAATTTTAAGACTGAAGAAAACACATTTTTTACAAACAATAATATTGACGGGAAAATTACAGTTTTATATTTCTGGATACCATCATGTAGTGTTTGTTATAAAAAATTTCCGGAATTAGAGAAATTATATCAAAAATACTCAGATAGAGATGATGTATTAATTATTGCTGTTAACTTACAAACATCCTATAACAATCCGGTAAAAAACCTGAATAAGGTTAATCCAACAGAATACAATTTTCCAATTGCAACACCGGATAATGACATGGAAATATATCAAGAGCGTTTTGGTATTCAGGCGTTTCCTAAGATTATAGTTATTGATAAGTCCGGTGAAATTGCATTTGCCGGAAGATTTAACAATAAGCCTTTTGTTTTTTTAAATAATATGGATAAGATGATTCAAGATTTATTAAACAAATCTTAACCCACAATTAATAGCAAAAAAGGTTACTAAGTTTTATTTGGTAATCAGCACACCAACTACCAGGCACAAAAAAACCGGCTTTACAAATAAATGAAGCCGGTTTTATTTATATATTTTAAAATTATATTCCTAATTTCTTTTTTACAAGAGGCATAATATCATCACCTCTTTCGTAAAATAATAAAGCACCTGTACCGACATCAAAAATATAGGTATATTCATTTTCATTTGCTACATCTTCTATTGCTTTTTTAGCTCTTTCCAGAATTGGAGTAAATGATTGTGATTGATAATTCTGAAGATCTTGATCAGCGGTTTGTTGAAATTGCTGAATACGACCTTCTAAATCCTGAATTTCTTTTTCTTTTGTTTGTTTAATAATTTCAGACATCGTAGCTGCATTAGCTTGGTATTCCTGTATTTTAGTCTGATATTCAGAGATCATGCTCTGAATGGTGGACTGTAATTCCATTCTGTATTTAGTAATTCTAGCTTCAACAGTATCTCTACCCGGCATTTGTTCAATTAATTTATTTGAGTCAATATGACCGAATTTTGTAACAGTTTGTGCTGTCAATAAGTTTGTTGAACTTATAATAATTGCTAAAATAAATAATGCTTTTACTAAATTTTTCATTTTCAATATTTAATGTTAATAATTTAAGATTTGAAGTGCAAATTTATAATTATTTCCTAAACAGAAAACAAATAATAAAAATTTTAAGAAATTTTAAGAAAACTTTTCAGGTTTCAGGCTGAACGAAGTGAAGTCCCGTACCGACGAAGGAGGTCGGGATTTCAAGTTTCAGGTTTCAAGTTGTCAAACCAGAAACCTGAAACTTTCAAACAGACTATTCAAAAGTATTACCAATACTCAGACCAAAATAAATGGTTCGTGGAATTGCGGGACCATAAATATAACCCGGATCACGGTTGATACCGGAATCAAAATCATCCTGATAAGAATTCATAATATTTTTTATTCCGGCATAAACTTTAAGACTTGCACCATTAAGTTTCACAGAATAGCTGATCTTAGCTCCAAGATCAAGGAATGATTCCGACTCATGCAATTCACCGGCATCAGGATCAGGAATATTTAAACCAAAATATGGGATTAGCATTTTCCCTGTATAATTTGCCGAACCTGATAACTCCAGTTTTTTCATGGGTGTCCATTTTACGCTCATATAACCATAACTTCCGGGTGACTTAAAAAATTTCTTTTCATCAAATTCCTGAATTTCTTTAAACTCACTTTTCTGAATTGTAAAACCGGATTTTAGAAATAATTTTGAAGAAGGAACAAAGTTCAATTCAAAATTCACACCATAAACTACTGCTCCTTCTGCTGCATTTATCCGGGTATAAACTACAGTTCCATTTTCATCTGGCACACCAAACTCATTAGCAAAAGGATTATTCAATTGAGTATAAAAACCTTCGACAAGAAACCCAAAATTTATTGTTTTAATTTTTTTATTAAAATCAAAAGAAGCCGTATAACTATGACTTGTTTCTTGTTTTAAATCAGGGGTATTTTTATGAATGATTTTTCTCAATCCTGAAGTCTCAATATGCAGGTCTTCATCAAAAATTTGAGGAGCTCTGAAACCTTGTGAATAACTCAATCGAGCTTGAAGAAATTCACTCATATCGTATAAGATATTTATTCTCGGACTGAGCACATCACCTGTAATATCATCAGCATCACTAATATTATCTGAAACATTATAATGATCGTACCTTAAACCACAAGATATTTTCAATCTTTCAAAATCATATTCGTACTGAACAAAAGAAGCAATAGTATTTTTCTTTTGATCAGCAACATCTGTATTTTCAGTATGAGTTGTACTAATAGTTGAGTCAGCATTCCAGCTATATACCGGATATCCAAGTTTCTCATCTTTAAGAAAACCACCTTCATTTTCAACTCCAACAATCATATTTGAAGAAGAAAAAACGGCTTTATATTGCGATCCGATGGTATAAGTAAAATCATTTGTTTTACCATAATCTTTAAGTGAATAATCAGCTCCGTAATAGGAATCACGTTCAACACTCTGCCCTGAAACGAACACAGAAAAAAGATCATATTTCCTAAAAAACTTTTCATACGTCAAAGCTCCGGTATTAATATTATGTTGAACAGCTTCGGCTATACCTGTTTCATGAACAGGGTAATCAAATCTATCTCCTCCTCTTCGATTTTCATCAATATGAAAAAAGTCGGCAATAAATTTACTTCTGAGTCCAAAACGATGAAAAGCACGTGCACCTAAAGTAGTATTTCTAATTTTTGATATTTCAGAAAAAGAATCATTATTTGCGTCAAAAGGCTGACGATTTCTATAAAAACCAAAAATAGAAATACCTGTTTTATGATCCGGTGAAACAATAGATGTATTTAAATTAATGCTATTATCCTGAGCCGGATTTCCTGAATCTTTTAAGCCAACGCCAACTAAACCGGAATTTATTCCAATCTCATAAGTATTACTTATCGGGTCTTTTGTGATAAGATTTACCGTACCTGCAATTGCATTACTTCCGTACAAAGCTGAACCGCCACCACGAATTACTTCAATTCTTTCGATCATGCTTGCCGGTAATAATTCCAAGCCGTAAACACCTGCAAGCCCGCTGAATATTGGTCGGCTATTGATTAGAATTTGAGAATAGGGTCCTTCCATTCCATTTATTCTTAACTGGGTAAAACCACAGTTCTGACAATTATTCTCAGTTCTTAAGCCGGGAGAAAAATTCAGTCCATCACATACAGTTACCGACTGAGTAACCTCAAACATTTTTGGTGTGATCGTGTTTACAATTACTGAAGCTTCGCGGCGATTTTTTTCATTTCTATCAGCGGTAATAACCACTTGCTCCAGCCCGAGAACATCCTGAGCAAGATCAAATTTAACAACATCGGTTTCGCCGGCTTTTATAATAACTTCCTTTTCTTGTGGTTTATAACCAACTGCTTGTGCTTTAATAATAATTTTTCCTACGGGGAGATTAATTAAAGTATAATGCCCCGATTCATCAGTTGCTGTTCCTATTGTAGTCCCTTTTACAAGAATCGTAGCAAATGGAATATGTTCGCCATTACTAACTACGTGTCCAACAACGTTTGCATCAGTTTTTTGAGCAAAAGTTTGTAATGAAAAAAATAATAATGATATGATTGTTAATATTGATATTTTGTTTTTCATAAGTGATAATGATTTTGATATTAAAATTGAAAATAAATAATTAGAGTCGGATAATAAAGCCGATTATATTGATAAGATTTTAGATTTATGATTTAAAATTTTAGATTTATAATGTATATAATCCGCTAATATCAACAAAATATTAAATTTTAAATCTAAAATCCTAAATTATCAGAACATGACTTTATGGACACTAATTAATAAAAAAAATACGATAGAATTACGAAACTAATGGAGGACCTCTCGAAAGTGAGAATGAATAAGTATATGTTTTTTTGAATAGAAATTTAGAAATCGAAATTATTTGAACATCTTTATTGAAACCGATAAAAACTGCGGCAATAATTATCCATAAAAATGAAAACAAATTGTTTAGTAATAATATTTCAAAACTACTATGATGGTGAGTTTCATACGGACTTTCAGGGTTTTCTGATGTATTGTAAGGGTGAGCATGCTGAACAACTTCTCCGTCAGGTAAAATATGACTGTGAATAAATAATGAATTATTTATTGAAATAGCAAGAACAATTATCAACAATGCTATTGCAATAATTCTCTTTATTATATTTTTAAAATAGCTCTTCATAAATTCAGTTTGCAAAATTATAATTTAATTTTATTTATACAAACTTTATTTAGAATTTTTCTAAATAATAATTTTCCATACCTTTGCAAATTATTAAGAAGTAGTACATTTGAAAAGATATTTTATCGAACATCTTTTTATTAAAACAGAAAAATATGAATAAATTATACCCGGATTCGGGAGTTGAGTTATCAAAATTTACGGCAAGTAATTACGATAAAGTAATGAATATTGCTTCTTTTGGCAAATACAAAAGTTTTATTAACAGAGCTATTGCTGATATAGAAATTAGCAAAGATGACAAAATTCTTGACCTTGGTTGTGGAACAGGTAGAAATATTTTGTTAATGAATAAATATACCGGCAATAATTCATTATTAATTGGATTGGATATTTCGGAAGATATGGAGAGACAGTTTGAGGAAAATACATTGAATTATCCAAACATAAGTTTTATTAATAAAAGAATTGATCAGCTTTTTGAGCTTGAACAAAAATTCGATAAAATTTTTATCAGCTTTGTTATCCATGGGTTTCCGCATGAAATAAGAAAAATTATTATTAAAAATGCTTACAATAATTTAAAATCCGGCGGCACTTTTAACATACTTGATTTTGCAGAATTTGATATGGCAAAAATGCCATTTCATCATCGTTTTATTTTCAAGAAAATTGAATGCAAATATGCTTTTGACTTTATCGCAAGAGACTGGAAAAGCATTTTAATGGATAATGGTTTTGATAATTTTGAAGAAAGTTTTTATTTTAAAAACTATGTGCGATTATTAAAAGCCTCCAAAAGCTAAATAGTGTCAGTCAATAAAGTCTTGTTCTAACAATTTAAGATTTTAGAATTCAGATCCCTAAGCGAAGCTTCGAGGATGCTCGAGTAAAACTCGGCATTTAAAATTTAAAATCATAAATCTAAAATTTTATCAACATAATTGACTTTATAGACAAATTCTAATTAGATTCTTATATTTGTTTTCGCAAAACACCAAATAATATTTAATGAACATCAATGAAATAATAAGCATTTTCAAACATACCTTAATGATCACAAGCTTTGTTCTTATGATGATGCTTCTGATCGATTATATTAATGTACAAACTAAGGGAATTTGGAATCAAAAGCTTCAGAAAAAAGGCTGGCTTCAAATAATTGTTGCAGCATTTTTGGGAGTTATCCCCGGATGTCTTGGTGCATTCACCGTTGTATCTCTTTTCACACACAGGATGGTTGGCTTTGCCGCTTTAGTTACTGCAATGATAGCCACATTTGGTGATGAAGCTTTTGTTATGTTTGCCATGATGCCGGGTAAAGCATTGATTTTAACTCTTATTGTTTTTGGGGTTGCAATATTTACAGGCTTTATTATTTTGTTTTTCTCAAAGTCAAAAGATGAAAAAACCGATAATTCTTTTGGATTTGAAATTCATCCTGAACAAGAAAAATGTCATTGCTTCCCGAAAGGGAAATTATTATCACAGCTAAAAAATATAAGTTTTGAACGTTCACTTTTAATACTTGGTTTTTCTATCTTCATTTTTCTCCTAACTATTGGTGAATTAGGACCGAATGAATGGAGCTGGAAACGTATAACATTTATTATCGGAAGTCTGGTTATTTTATTTATTGTTACAACTGTTCCTGATCATTTTATTAAAGACCATCTTTGGGGACACGTAATAAAAAAACACCTTCCAAGGATTTTTCTCTGGACTTTCGGCACTATTTTATTAATTCATTTTTTACAGAATTATATTAATGTTGAAGAATGGGCGCAAAATAATTTATTTATCATTTTACTTATTGCTGTATTAATTGGAATAATCCCGGAATCAGGGCCTCATTTGGTATTTATTACTCTATTTGTAAGTGGTGTAATTCCGTTTAGCATACTTATTGCAAGCTCAATAGTTCAGGACGGGCATGGTGCTTTGCCCTTACTTGCCGAATCAAAAAAGAATTTTGTTTACATGAAATTAATAAATATTGTAGTTGGATTGGTTGTTGGTGGAGTGCTTTTATTGATTGAATGATTGAATGCGTAAATGATTAAATAAATAAAAATGTCAGAATATATAAATAACACCACAAAACGAATTGAAAGTCTTTACATTTTCTCAAAAGGAATTATTAATGGCGAAAACGGAACGGAATTAATAAAAAAACATCAGCAAGCAATTGATCATCTTATACCGGATGATATGATAATTGTATTCGATCGTTTGGTTTTGGATAATATTCCATTGGATAAAATTAAAACCGGAGTGAATAAAATTTTAAACCTTTTTTACACTTCCATAAAAGATTATAAAGAACATCTTATTCCTGAAAAAGATACGTTTTTATATTATCTAAAAATGGAAAATGATGAATTGGATAAACGCCTGACAGAAATCAAACCAATCATCAAAAAAATCAATAAAGAAATTTCCGAAAAGGAATTTAAAAGTGAAATCAAACAATTAAAAAAACAAGTTAGCGAATTATTAAAATTTGATTTACACTACATTAAAAAGGAAAATATTCTTTTTCCTATTCTCGAAGAAAAATGGAAAGACTATAGATGCTTGCAAATAATGTGGGCTTTTCATGATGACATAAGAAAAAATATTAAAGAAACAATCTCCCAATTAAGCAATGAAAAAATTGATATGAAAAAGATCAATCGATTAATTGCTGATATATTTTTCAATATGTATGCAATCCGCTTTCGTGAAGAAAAAATATTGTTTACACGAATTTTGAGAGAGATTTCAAAAGATATTTTGGATGAAATGCACAGACAAAGTTTCGAGATTGGTTTTTCATTTATCAAAACTCCTGACAAAAAAAGCATAGTAAAAAGCAAATCAAGTCCTGATAAAACACTAAAAGATTTTCTAACAAGCGATGACCTAAAAAACACGAAACTTGATTTGGGAACCGGACAAATTGATCTTGAACAAATAGAAATATTGCTTAACACCCTTCCGGTTGACATTACTTTTGTTGACGAAAATGACAAGGTTAGATTTTTCTCCAATCCGAAAGAAAGATTTTTTGCACGATCAAAAGCAATTATCGGGCGATCTGTTCAGAATTGCCACCCACCGGATAGTGTCCATATTGTAAATAATATTATAAAGGAGTTTAAATCGGGTGATAAAGATGTAGCAAAATTCTGGATTCAAATAAAAGACAAATTTATATTAATCCAATATTTTGCAATGAGAAATAAAAACGGGGATTATAAAGGAACTCTCGAAGTAAGTCAGGATGTAACCGAAATAAGTAATCTCAAAGGAGAAAGAAGACTTTTGGAATGGTAGAAAAAAAAAGCTGCCATATTTTCTAAATATGACAGCCGTTTATTAAGAAATTCAGTATTTTTAGTGTGGCTTTTAAGAAGACGTCAAGAACGAGGCTTGCGAAGTGTTTAAAATCAGGAGTTTACTTTTGTAAATGACTGGTTTTAAATACGAGCATAACGAAGTTATTGACGTCTTCTTAGAGCCACTAATTAAGAAATCTAATTTCTATCCTCTCTTCTCACAGTCTGCATAACATTACCAACTTCATCAAGCACATCATCGCTGATATCAAATTTTGGATCAGAATAAAGAATGCTTAGGTTACCACCTTTATCAAATACAAATGCATAATTTTTTATTTTAGCAATTTCTTCAATTGCATTAAAGATTTTTTCTTGTATAGGTTGAACCAGTTCCTGACGTTTTTGGAATAGCTCACCTTCTCTTCCAAATTTTGCATTTTTAAACGTATTCAATTCATTTTCTTTTTCAATAATTTCATTTTCCCTTTTTATTCTAAGGTCTTCAGGTAATAAAACTTCTTCAGCCTGAAATTTTTGATAAAGATCTTCGACTTCAGCTATCTTCCCTTCGACTTCTTTTTGCCATTTCACCGAAAGATCATCTAATAACTCTTGAGCATCATTATATTCAGGGATATTTTTTAGAATATAATCTGTATCAACATAAGCATATTTCTGAGCGAATGAAAATGCCACCGCTGAAATAACTACGATAATTGTTAAAATTGTTTTTTTCATTTTTCCTCCTTTTTTTCTGAAAAATAAATAATTTTTCAATATTATTAATAAGATTAATTATTTCGTAAATTAAGCAAAAAACCTGCCATAAATTGAGGTATAAAGGTATAGGGGTATAGGGGTATAAAGGTATAGGGGTATAGAGGTATAGGGGTATAGGGGTATAAATCCTACCATATTTCCATTATTCCATTATTTCCCTTATTCCCCTTATTCCCCTTATTTCCATTATTCCCATTATTCCATTATTCCATTATTTCCTATTTCTCCAATATTCCCCAATTTAACAACTGATTCGCTACATTACGATTAATAATTACAGTTTTAATCCAACGATTGATTTATTGAAAAATG
>JAIORY010000360.1 GCA_021107915.1 Bacteroidales bacterium
GTCACAATCTCATAAGTATCTTGTGCAATAACAAGCTCCTCATCAGTTGGGGTTACTGTAACTTTTACTTTTGAATTAGCTTTGCTGATTTCAATTTCTTCACCTCTTTTATCTGCATTTTTTTCAGTATCAAATTCCAGTCCAAGGAATTCAAAATCTTTGCAAATCTCTTCTCTTGTTTCTGGTCCGTTTTCTCCAATACCACCGGTAAAAATTAATAAATCAACTCCACCCATCGCGGCAGCGTAAGCTCCAATATATTTTTTTACACGATAAAAATACATCTCCAAAGCAAGTATTGCTCTTTCGTTTCCATTATCAGCAGCTTCTTCAACCTCTCTCATATCATTAGAAACACCTGAAACACCCAAAACTCCACTTTGTTTGTTGACAAGATCATAAGCTTCTTTCGAGTTAAGATTTTCTTTATTCATTATATAAAACAAAACTCCAAGGTCAAGATCGCCGGTACGTGTTCCCATCATCAAACCTTCGATAGGAGTTAATCCCATTGATGTGTCAAAGGATTTGCCATTTTTTATTGCAGCAACTGAGGCGCCGTTTCCGAGATGACAACTAATAATTTTTTGTTTTGAATAATCGAGATTTAAAGTTTCACAAGCACGTTGAGAAACATATCTGTGGCTGGTTCCATGAAACCCATATCTACGGATTGAGTGTTTTTCGTAAAGCGAATAAGGAATTGCATACATATATGATTTTGGAGGCATGCTTTGATGAAAGGCTGTATCAAAAACTCCAACCTGAGGAATGCTGGGAAGAATATTTTTCATTGAATAAATCCCTTTCAGGTTTGGTGGGTTGTGCAATGGAGCTAATTCTATGCACTCTTCCATTTTCTCAATTACTTCATCAGTTATCAAAACACTTGAATTAAATTTCTCGCCACCATGAACAACCCTGTGACCAATTGCATTGATCTCATTCAAATTTTTCAAACTTCCGTGAGATTCGTCAGTGATAATATCAAGAACATGTTTTATGCCTTCCTGATGGTCGGGTATTTCAATTTCGAGTTTTACTGTATCTCCGTCATTGCGTTTGTTTTTTAAAAACGAACCTTTAAGTCCGATTTTTTCAACAATTCCCTTTGCAAGAAGCTCCTCTTTTTCAATATTGAATAATTGATATTTTATTGATGAACTTCCGCAGTTTAATACAAATATTTTCATTTTTTGTTTTTTTTCGCAGTTTACGTGTTATGATGTTTTTTAAATTCGCTTTTATGTTATTTTAGTGGAAATGATTTACCCTTCAAAAAGTTTGCAAAAGTAAGCATATTTTTAATTCAAATGTAATTGATTTTAATAATATATGAAATTTGTAATCTTTCTAAATTTCAGATTTACCGATAAATAAATGGAGATATTAATATTTTTTGTAAATATTAAATATGCCTGTCTTCCTGTGATTATAAAGTAATTCGTTAATTTTTTCAAAGATTATTTTTATTTTATTTGTTGATATAATTTGGGATGTAAATCTATTTCAAATATCATTTGAAAAAATAAAATAAATTTATATATCTTTGGCACTCAAAATAAAAAATACTATCTTTATTTAGATGACAGATATATTTTAAATAAAAATTGTTGTTTTTTTTAGATAAAATTCAATTTATTAATTAATAAAAATCAAAAAAAGTTATGACAAACAAAATTACGAGCCTGGCTGAATATCTTGAAAAATATCAGGAAAGTGTAGCAAATCCGGAAGGATTTTGGGAAAAAATTGCCGAAGATTATTATTGGCATAAAAAATGGGACAAAGTATTAGACTGGAACTTTGACGAGCCGGATATTAACTGGTTTCAAAACGGAAAACTAAATATTACCGAAAATATTTTCGAAAGAAATCTTTTTATGAGAAAAGATCAAACAGCTATTATCTGGGAACCAAATGATCCTAAAGATGAAACTGTTAAATTAACTTACGGTGAGTTATTTGAAAAAGTAAGCCAATTTGCCAATGTTTTGAAAAAACAAGGAATTAAAAAAGGCGACAGAGTTACAATTTATCTTCCTATGATTCCTGAGCTTGCAATTGCAATGCTTGCTTGTGCAAGAATTGGAGCAATTCATTCAATAGTTTTTGCCGGTTTTTCTGCTAATGCATTAGCTGACAGAATTATTGACGGAACATCTAACATTATTATTACCTCTGATGGTGGATATCGTGGTACTAAAACTATTCCACTGAAAAAAATTGTTGATGAAGCATTAGAAAAATGTCCTACAATTCAAAAGGCAATTGTTTTCAAACGTACCGGAGAAGATATTACAATGAAAGAAGGTCGCGATATTTGGTGGCATGATGCAATGAAAGAAGTTGATACTGAATGTAAAGCTGAAGTAATGGATTCTGAAGATACATTATTTATTCTTTATACATCAGGTTCAACAGGCAAACCAAAAGGTGTGCAACATTCTATTGCCGGTTATATGATATTTGCTGAATATACTTTCAAAAATGTATTCCAATATAGTGATGGTGATATTTGGTGGTGTACTGCTGATATTGGCTGGGTAACCGGTCATTCATATATTGTTTACGGACCACTATTGGCCGGAGCTACTACAGTTATGTTCGAAGGTGTTCCTACTTGGCCTGATGCAGGAAGATTCTGGGATGTTGTAGATAAATATAAAGTAAATCAATTTTATACTGCACCTACAGCTATTCGTGCATTGGTTGCTCAGGGAAATGAGTTTGTTACAAGCAAAGACCTTAGTTCTCTTAAAGTTCTTGGTACAGTTGGCGAACCAATTAATGAAGAAGCTTGGCGTTGGTATCACGATCTTGTTGGAAAAGGAAAATGTCCGATTGTAGATACATGGTGGCAAACCGAAACCGGTGGAATTATGATTACTCCACTTGCAGGTATTACTCCTACAAAACCTTCATTTGCAACTTTACCATTACCTGGTATTCAACCAATAATTGTTGATGCTGAAGGAAATGAACTTAAAGGAAATTCTGTTGAAGGTAACTTATGTATTAAATTTCCTTGGCCGGGAATGATAAGATCAACTTATGGTGATCACGAAAGATGTCGTCAGGTTTATTTCTCACAATACAAAGGATTGTATTTTACCGGTGATGGTGCAAAACGTGACGAAGAAGGATATTACAGAATTATGGGTAGAGTTGATGATGTAATCAATGTTTCAGGTCACAGAATTGGTACTGCCGAAGTTGAAGATGCAATTAACCAGCATCCAAAAGTAAACGAATCAGCAGTAGTTGGTTACCCTCACGAAATAAAAGGTTCGGGAATTTATGCTTATGTAATTTGTGATGAACTTTCTGAAACTGAAGCCGCTAATATCGAAAAAGAAATCAGAGCAACAGTTACAAAACAAATCGGACCAATTGCTAAGCCTGACATGATTCAGTTAGTAACAGGATTACCAAAAACCCGTTCAGGTAAGATCATGAGAAGGATTTTACGTAAAATCGGTGAAGGTGATGCTTCTAATCTTGGTGATACTTCTACTTTACTCGATCCGGGTGTTGTTGAAGAAATCATTGATGGTGCAAAAGTTGAAGTTAAACGATAAATAATTAATTATGGAAAAAAAAGTTATGAACAGATGGTTAGTTGTAGTTGGAGCAATTCTAATACAATTAGCTTTAGGCGCAATTTATGCTTGGGCGGTTTTTACACCAAACTTGACTGCTGCAAATGGCGATTACCAATTTACAGCAGGTCAAGCTGCATGGATTTTTTCAGCAGGACTTTTCTTTTTTGCTCTTGTTATGATTTGGGCAGGGAGAAAACTTAATTCAATAGGACCACAAAAACTTACCATGTTTGGTGGGTTAATTCTTGGGGCAGGATATATTTTAGCTGCATTTTTTGGAGATTCTTTCATTGCTCAATTAATTTTTATCGGAGTTATCGGTGGCTCCGGTATTGGTTTAGCCTATGTTGTACCTATTGCTGTTGGTGTAAAATGGTTTCCTGATAAAAAAGGAATGCTTACAGGTTTAGCAGTTGCAGGATTTGGTTTTGGAGCAACAATTTGGGTTAAATGGGCCGGCTCATGGGGAGGTGGAGAATTAGTTAATGGTGAATTAATTAATACAGGACTACTCAATAATTTTGTAATTTTTGGATTAGATGGTGTTAGAAGTGTTTTCTTCTTGTACGGAATTATCTTTGCCGTTATGGTAATTTTGGGAAGTTTGGTTATGAAAGACCCTCCTGCAGGATGGCTACCCAAAGGTTATACACCGCTTTCTAAAACAAGTGATTCTCCTTCAGGAATGGTGGAATTTGATTCCAATGAAATGATTAAAACACCACAATATTATATGCTATTTATAACTTTTGTTTTTTCTGCATTAGCAGGTTTAATGGTTATCTATTGTATAAAATTATTTGGTATTGATTCATTAACATACTCAAAATTAGGAACTCTTGATCCTTTGAACCCTGAATTTCTTTCAACAAGAGATTGGGCTAGTGCAATTGCAGGTACAGCAATGGCAACTTATGCAATATTAAATGGTTTAGGAAGGATTATTTGGGGTGTAGTATCCGATAAAATTGGAAGAAAACTATCCATTTTTCTTATGTGTTTAATTCAAGGTGTAATTATGCTTTTCCTCTTCAAATTAGGAGGAACAGTAGTTGGGCTTATTGGAGCAGCAGCAATTATTGGATTTAATTTTGGTGGAAACTTCGCATTGTTTCCTGCTGCAACAGCCGATTTCTTTGGCAATAAAACAGTAGGAAGAAATTACGGACTTGTGTTTTTTGCTTATGGAATTGCAGGAATTGTTGGTCCTCAAATTGCAGGATACTTTAAAGATGCTGCAAAAGGTGCTACTGACCCATCAGCTTGGTTAACTCCTTTTATTATTGCAGGAGTTGCTTGTTTATTAGGAGCTTTTATTATTATACTTATGAAATCGCCTAAGAAAGCCTGACATTTATGATGAAACCTGTAAAAAGTTAGATTATATTTTCAGAAGAATCTAATTTTTTTTAATAGATAAAAAGCTGATTCCTTATTTTGGGGTCAGCTTTTTTTGGTTTCCAATCTTCATCTAAGTTTAGCAATAAATCGAAAAATTGATGTGAACATTTATTAATTTTTTTGCTAATTTAGCACTTTCCATTAAATTCGTGGTAGAACCAAAAAAAAATAAAAATATAAAAGAACAGATAAAAAAGATTAGTTTAAAATCAAATAATATTTCTCATGAATAAATACATAATATTTTTCATATTGGCTATTTCCTTTTCTAATGGAATTGTTATTGCTCAAAATAAAGAGATTGGTGTTGATATTGGATATGGAATATCTGATATCATATACAAAATAGAGCCATCTAATTATTTTCAAATCGGATTAAATTATTACTTACATCCCCAAAAAGCACCTTTTACTATCAAAACAGGTCTTACATATAATTTCAAAGGAAACAAGAATATCAATTTCAATTATTTAAAAGTACCAATTGGACTTGACATTATTTTTGGGAAAAAGCTAAATTTTATTTTGGGAGGAGGTTTTTTTGTAAATTATTTGGTTTGGTATAAGGGGGCTGAAAATGTTTTCAATTTTGAAGAATCAAAAAGCAGATTACAATTAGTTGGGGAAGCAAATATTGGCTTTGCATATCAAATATCCGAAAAAATAAAAGTTTGTTTAATGTGTCAGATGAATCATGATATAACAAAAATGTATGAGGAAGACTGCGCATGTCCTGTATTATGTCCCAAAGAAGTGAAAGTAGTTGATGGATTTTGTAAATTGGGTGTTAAATATTGTATAAATAAAAAATAACTATTTATACATTTCCGTAATGTTTGACACAATAAATAAAAGCAATTTCTACAACCTTCGTTTTTTATACAATTCCACTCCATTTCTGCCATTTCTTTTATAATTTTGCAGTCCATTTCTAAATCATATTAAATCAAAATTTATATTTTAAAAAATAAATTAAAATGTCGATAAAAAAACTTAATAGCATTTTTCGTCCGAAAAGAATTGCCTTAATTGGTGCATCTAACGATCTCAATAGTGTTGGAGGAACAACATTAAAAAATCTTGTTGTTGGAGGATTCAACGGTGTTGTTTACCCTGTTAATCCAAAACGAGAAGCTGTTTTGGGTATTCAATGTTATCCTAATGTTTACAGTCTTCCAAAGATACCCGATTTGGCTGTTATTACAACAAATGCAAAGCTTGTTCCACAACTTATTAGAGAATGTGGTGAAGTAGGTATTAATGGAATAATAATTATGTCGGCAGGATTTAGAGAAATTGGCGAAGAAGGGAAAAAACAGGAAGATATTATAATGGAAGAAATTTCTAAATTCCCTGATATGCGTGTTATCGGGCCAAACTGTATGGGAATTATTGTACCCGGATTAAATATGAATGTTAGTTTTGCTTCCGAAGTACCAAAAAAAGGACATGTTGCTTTTATCTCTCAATCGGGAGCTTTAGGTGCTTCTATTCTTGACTGGGCTGCCGAAGAAAATATCGGCTTTTCAAATTTTGTTTCTATCGGAAATTGCATGGATGTGAGCTTTGGTGATTTGATAGATTACTTTGGTCAGGATCCCAGAACTAAGACTATAATATTATATGTTGAATCCATAACACATGCGCGTCATTTTATGACTGCTGCTCGTGCCTTTGCACGTAAAAAACCTATTATTGTTTATAAATCGGGTAGATTTCCGGAATCTGCAGCAGCAGCAGAATCACATACAGGTGCAATGGCTTCGGAAGATTCAATTTATGATGCAGTATTCCAAAGAGCCGGTCTTGCAAGAGTTTATAATATTGGTGATATTTTTGATTTTACCGATCTTATTGCGCGAAAACATATTCCAAAAGGAAGGAATCTTGCAATAATAACCAATGCCGGAGGGCCTGGTGTTATGGCAACAGACAGCTTAATTGCTAACAGAGGAAAATGTGTTGACCTTTCGGAAGAAACAATTCAAAGACTTAATGAGATACTTCCATCATTTTGGTCGCATGGTAACCCTGTTGATATTATTGGAGATGCACTACCTCAGCGTTATCTCGAAGCAACAAAGATAGTTATTGATGATCCGAAAGTTGATGCAATTCTTGTTATTCTTACACCTCAGGCAATGACAAAACCAACTGAGACTGCGAGAGAAATTGCTAAATTATCTGAAAATACAATTAAACCAATTATGGCTGCATGGCTTGGAGGAAAGCGTGTGCGTGAAGCAATTTCTGTTTTTAATGATTCGGGAATTGCAGTTTATCCAACTCCCGAACAGGCAATTCGTGCATTTATGACACTTGTTGAATATTCGAGAAATATAAATTCATTATTTGAAACTCCACAAGAATTACCTGTTTCATTTGCTTATGACAGAGAAAAGTTACGCGAAGAATTCAATAAAACCACTTTTACAAATAAACATATTTTATCAGAAAGTGAATCGAAAGAACTTCTTGATATATATGGTATTCCGACTACAAAACCAATACTTGCTAAAACTGAAAATGAAGCTGTGAAATTTGCAGAAGAAATTGGATTTCCGGTAGTTCTTAAAATAGAATCGCCGGATATAATACATAAATTTGATATTGGTGGTATTTCTCTGAATATCAAAGATAAAAATCAAGTTCAAAAATCATATAATAAAATATTAACTTCAATTTCAGAAAAAAATCCTAAAGCAAAACTCCAAGGTATAACAGTTCAACCCATGGTTAATACAAAAAATGGAATTGAATTGATCTTGGGAATTAAAAAAGATGCTGTTTTTGGCACGGTAATATTGATCGGAATGGGTGGAATAGGAGCGGAAGTATTTAAAGACAATGTATTAGGTTTTCCTCCTTTAACAGAAACTCTTGCGAGACAAATGATCAAAAAATTAAAAATATTTCCATTACTCAAAGGATATAGGGGAGAGAAATCGAAAAACATTGATAAACTGATTGAAGTATTAATCCGGATTTCTTACCTCGCTGCTGATTACCCCGAGATAGAAGAACTTGATATTAATCCTATTTTGGTTACCGATAAAGATGTTATTGCACTTGATGGCAGGGTAGTAATTGATCAGGAAATTGTTGATAAAGGTGTTGAGCCGTATTCTCATCTGTTGCTTCATCCTTATCCCGAAAAATATATTACTTCCAGAAAGTTAAGCAATGGAACTGATGTAATTCTCAGACCAATAAGACCTGAGGATGAACCTATGTGGCTCGAACTTTTGGGAAGTTGTTCAAAAGAATCTATTTATTCGAGATTCAGATCTAATTTCCATTTTGATGCCCATGAAGTTGCTACGGAATTTTGCTTTATCGATTATTTAAGAGAGATTGCAATTGTTGCTGAAGTTAATGTTGATGGAAGTAGAAAGCTGATAGGTGTTGGAAGACTGATAACCGATTTTGATCACGAATCTGTTGAATATGCGATTCTTATTACTGATGCATGGCAGAAAAAAGATTTGGGAAGAATACTGACTGATTATTGTTTGGAAATTGCAAAAAATTGGGGTTTGAAAAAAATTATTGCAGAAACTACAGCAGATAATAAAGCTATGTTGTCTGTGTTTAGGAAACTTGGTTTTAGCATACATTTTGAAGTTGGTGGTTCGGTACATGTTACAAAAGACCTTTTGTAAGAATGAATAACGGTTTAAAAATAGCTGCTGAAATAATCAGAAAAGCAAAATATGCTGTTGTGTTTACCGGTGCTGGAATTTCTGTAGAAAGCGGTATTTTGCCATTTCGCGGGGAAAATGGAATTTGGAGTAAGCATAATCCAATGTTTTTTGAAATTGACTTTTTTAAAAAGAAACCTTTCCAGTCGTGGCAAAAAATGAAAGAATTGTTTTATGATTCCATTAATGATTACAAACCAAATATTGCACATACTGTTATTGCAAAAATGGAAAAGCGTGGATTTGTTGAAACAGTAATAACTCAAAATATTGACAATCTTCATCAACAAGCCGGAAGCAAATATGTTTATGAGCTTCACGGAACATTAAAAACTCTGGTTTGTACTGAATGTTCTTCAGATTATGATCTTAGTTTTGCTGATATGAATTTTTTACCTCCAACATGTTACATCTGTAAGGGAATATTAAAACCGGATATTGTCTTTTTTAATGAGAAACCTCCACATTTTGCAATGCAAAGATCAAAACAAGAAGCAACAAAATCAGATGTAATGATAATAATCGGTGCTAAAGGAGAAGTATTACCCGCTGCCGAAATACCGGAACTTGCAAAAAATACCGGTTCAAAAATTATTGAAATTAATATTGATAGATCACATTTTACAGATACAATTACAGATGTTTTTCTTCAGGGTAAGGCTACAGATGTTTTAGGAAAACTTGGGGAGAT
>JAIORY010000182.1 GCA_021107915.1 Bacteroidales bacterium
TAAAATAATAAAATCATTTTGCATTGTTCCTTTATTAATCGTTGTTATTAGTTTTATAGTTGTCTATTGGAAAACCGGATTTTGGCACTTTGTTCATAAATCAATCAATAAACTTGATGAAAGGGAACTTCAATTAACAAGCTTAATACTGAGATATTCGTATGGTATTTTTACTGTTCTTGTTTTATTAATTCTGTTGTTATTATCAATTTTTGAAAGACCGGTGAGCATTATATTGGCCGTTTCATTAATTTATATCGCTCATATTATTCCGGCATCAATAATTGCATGGAGAGAAAGAGCAGTTTCCTGATGATACCTTTAAATCCGTAAGTCATCGGATGACTTATTTGACAGATAGTACTTTAACAAAATTTCATCACACCTATAATAAAAGAGTCATCCGATGACTATCAACGCTTTAGATGTTAATCTATGGATTTAAGGTGATAACTTAATGTTTGTTTGATACTCTTCATTCAGTTTGTAGAATGTTCCTTTCTCTGTGAAAACAATATCAATGATTTTAAGTAAAACAAAATTAACTAATACTTTCTCTGCTTTGAAACGTGGAATTTTTGCAAGCTTACAAAATTGTGAAAGAGTAATTTGATTTTCCTCTTTTAAATAATTGAGAAGTGATTCCTCTATTTTAGAATATTTGATATAAACTCCTTTTGTTTTTTTCTTTCTTTTCCAGACTTCAAGAAGGACTTTGTTTGCCAATAAATTTTTATCATCAACACGAATATATGCGAGCCACTTATTATCTTCGTTTTTGGCAAAATGTGGGATGTTTTCCATTTTTGGGATGGTGATTTCCAAAATACTTTTCCCGTCAACAGTCCATTCTTTGGCAGTAAAAATTATTTCGGGTTTGCAATAAATTTGAGCGGCAGCTTCAACCATGTGAAATTCTTCATCGGAGCGAACTCCGGCTATGGCACCGTTATCTTTTACTCCAACAAGTAATTTGCCGCCATCTGTATTTGAAAAAGCAACAAGTGAACGTGCAATCTTTCTCGAATCAGCAATTTCGAATTTAAAATCAAGCTGTTGATGCTCTCCTTCTTTGATTAGATTTTTTATATAAAAATGCAAAATGATAGAAATTTAAAATGACTAAAATTGTTAAATGACTGAAAATTAAAATGACTAAAATTATAAAATTTAAAATTAAAAAAAGTAAAAATCAGAAATTTTGCACAATGTAACTCCTTCACCCCTTGGGGGGAAGGCTGGGAAGGGGGGAGACGAAAATTAAAATGACTAAAGTTGTAGTTTTTACAAAATTGCCACAGATTCACAGATTAAAATTATTTTAATAATCTGTGAATCTGTGGCAATTCTTTTTTTGAATCAGCCTAAATTATCTAATCAAATTTCTTTAGTATTTTCTTAACAGCATCTTTATGAACTGTAAATCCCATCATTTTCAGTTTTACATAATCTTCACTAAAGAAATAATAACCAAATTCAGGAACATTTTCATCGTTATTTCTTGATCCGGAACTTGAATCTTTTATCAGATACCAATCTTTTCCGTCTTTTTCAAGGAATCCAACCAAATGCATTCCGTGGTCATCGGTTGTTGTGCGATTTGAAAACCTGAATTGTCGTGCATTTTCATCAATATAAATTGAGGGAATATCAAATGCCGGAATAATAGCACATTGCGTACCTCTGTCGAAACCGGCTTCCGAAACATCGCCACCAATACTCATAGTGTATCCTTTTCGGATGGCTTTTTTTACAATATCCATATAAACATTAAGCGGAACATTGTAATATTCTTTGCTGTGCCACCAGTTATCCGGAACTTTATATTCAACTTTTTCCCAATATGGTTCTTGCTTATATGATAATATTTCAACAAAGTCGTTCATGTTGAGTTTGAGATAATCTTTTAGAAATGATTTGGGTGTATATTGCACTTCTTTAAATTCAAATTCTGTTGGAGGTTCGCTGATATAAAAGTTCATAATATCTTTTATTGTTGACAAAACTAATTCTTCATTCCATGCATTTTGATCTTTTACTGATTTCAGATATGCTTTCATTTCTTTATACATTTGAGCATGTGTATGAAATTTTCTTTCTTCGGGCAAACCGTTATAAATTTCCCAAGGAACAATGCCGTATTCTTTATACATACGTGTTGTGGCATTTCCTTCTGATCCTTGAGAAAAGGCAGTCTTGCCTCTTGATTGAACAAAACCTCGTGCTTTTTCAACATATTCCCAGTAAACTGCAAATATTTCAGAAAGTTTTATTTCCTTTCCGGAAAGTCTGTAAATTTCACTTTCAAAAAATGATGTTGTGGAAAAACACCAGCATGTTCCTGCATTTCCTTGTGAAAGAGCCGGAGTATGCCATTCTTGTTTGTACAAGTCATTTTTGTTAGGAAGGTTAAGTCCGCTATGATCCATCTGGAATCTTTTATCAACTTTCTTAGTTTCCTTTTTTTCTTTAACTGCACGAACATCTTTCAGGATGGAATTTTGATAAAATCCCGGTTCGTACTCTTTGAAATTTGCTTTATCCTTTTTTTGGATTTGTGCATCTGCAAAACTAATTGCAAATAATAAAATTAGTGTTGATAGAATGTGTTTTTTCATGTGTTTATATTTTTATAGTTGATTTATTTTTGGACTTTAGCTTTTAGCTTTTAGCTTTTGGCTTTTAGCTTTTAGCTTTTGGCTATTTTTTTCTAATAGCTAATAGCCAATAGCCAATAGCCAATTGCCAATAGCCAATATCATATATAATCATTCCCTTGTGTGTTTAATATCAATCATGGGTGTTTCATCTTTTCAGTTTTAATATTATGAATTAAATAAATTCCATGTTTTTTTTGCCGGTCATTTTTTCACAATACCGGCATTCTAATTTTATTTCTCCATCAGGATTTTTTATCACTGTGAATTTTGAAATAATATTTTCGTGATTTGTGATGCAATTAGGATTTACACATTTGACTGATCCTGAGATTTCAGTTGGAGTTTTTACTTGTTTTTTATAAGTTACCTTATATTTTTTTATTTCGATTAGAGTTGCCGAAGGTGCGATTATAGCAATTTTATTTACTTCTTTATTTTTAAAAAATTTATCGCGAACTTTTATAATTCCTTTTTTCCCGAATTTTTTACTGTCAAGATTAGTTCCAATTAGCACTTGATTTTCTATATTATCGAGATCAAGAATTTTCATTACATGAAAAACACTTTTTGCAGGAATATGATCTAACACAGTTCCGTTTTCAATAGCTGAAACCACTAATTCTTTTCTTGGTTGATTTTCCATTTTATTTTACTCCTAAAATTGAGGTTAATAATGCTTGTCTTACAAATACGCCGTTTAGGGCTTGTTGAAAATAGTATGCTTTAGGGTTCGTGTCAACATCTTCATTAATTTCGTTTACTCTTGGAAGTGGGTGTAATATTTTAAGATTATCTTTAGAATTATCGAGCATACTGTTTTCGAGAATGTAAATATTTTTTACTTTTTCATAATCAATAGGATCTGAAAAACGTTCTTTTTGGATACGTGTCATATATAAAATATCCACTTCAGAAATTACATCTTTAAGATTTGTATATTGATGATAAGTTAGATTTTTATCTTTAATATGTTTTTTAACATAACTCGGAAGTTTCAGTTCTACCGGCGATACCAGATGAAAAGTAGTGTTGAATTCGCACAGAGCTGCAACGAGAGAATGGACGGTTCTTCCATATTTCAGATCACCAACAAAAGCGATGTGAAGGTTGTTAAGTGTTCCTTGTGTTTTTCGTATTGAGTACAGATCAAGAAGGGTTTGTGTAGGATGCTGATTAGCTCCGTCTCCGGCATTAATAATTGGCACAGGGGCTACTTCGCTTGCAAATCGTGCACTTCCTTCGCGAGGGTGTCTCATTACAATTATATCGGAATAATTGCTGACAGTTAAAATTGTGTCGTTAAGCGATTCTCCTTTTTTTACACTTGTTGATGCAGAATCGGAAAAACCGACAATTTTTGCACCTAATCGAGATGCAGCACTTTCAAAACTCAGCCTTGTGCGGGTCGAAGGTTCAAAAAATAATGTTGCGACAACATAGTCTTCAAGGATTTTTTGAGTTGGATTTTTTTCAAATTCGTTAGCAAGATCAAGAATTTTTATCCATTCTTCCTTACTGAAATCGTTGATTGATACTAAACTTCTGTTTTTCATTCTATGTTTTTATGTGATGAAATAATCGAAATAAAATTAAATATAATTATTGATAATTATTATATTTTTAAAAATATTCCATAGAATCCACAAATATTTTTTTGTTAGCCGCTAATATCGCTAATTTACGCTAATTTTACTTTACTCATTTTGGTTTTGAATAATCAATTTTATTTTATGGTTATTCGCGCATTCGCGGCTATTTATTTTATTTGCGGATTTATGGTATTCAAAAAAAAGGCGACTAAAAAAGCCGCCTTTAATAAGAATCTTTATTTACAACAAAAACATGTTTTTTTATTTACTAGATTTTTCTTTATGAGAAAGTCGCAGACTACTTTTTCAAGATCGGGATATCCAATTTCATCAAGATCGTAATAAACTCTTGTTGAAGGTTTATTTATTTTGATGATTCTCTTTAAATCAATTGGTGTTCCAATAACAACTGAATCACAATCAGTATTGTTAATAGTTGTTTCAAGGTCTTTTAATTGTTGCTCGCCATATCCCATTGCCGGAAGTAAAACACCGATATTTGGATAAATTTCAAATGTTTCAGAAAGTTTTCCAACTGTGAAAGGTCGTGGGTCAACTAATTCGGCAGCACCAAATTTTTTGGCAGCAACTGTACCTGCACCAAGTTTCATTCCACCATGAGTTAATGTTGGTCCGTCTTCAACAACTAAAACTTTTTTACCTTTAATAAGGTCGGGGTTGTCAACACTAATAGGTGAAGCTGCATCAATAACAATAGCATCAGGATTAACTTTAGCAATGTTATCTCTAACTATTTGAATACCTTCGGGAGAAGCAGTGTCCATTTTATTAATAATAATAGAATCAGCTAATCTAAGAGTAACTTCACCGGGGTAATATTTTAATTCGTCACCCGGACGATGTGGGTCAATAACTGTAAAATTTAGATCAGGTTTGTAAAATGGAAAGTCATTATTTCCGCCGTCCCAAAGAACAATATCACAACCATCAGGATCATTTTCAGCAGCTCTTAAAATAGCTTCATAATCAACGCCTGCATAAATTACGTTTCCACGAACTACATGTGGTTCGTATTCTTCCATTTCTTCAACAGTACATTTGTGTTTTTTAAGGTCTTCTACTGTAGCAAAACGCTGTACTTTTTGTTCGTTTAAGTCGCCGTAAGGCATAGGATGACGAATAGCAACAACTTTTAAACCTTCGCGCATCAATATTTCAATAATTTTTCTGGAAGTCTGACTTTTTCCACATCCTGTTCTGGTTGCTCCAACTGCAATAAGTGGTTTTACACTTTTTACCATTGTATCTTCCGGACCTAATAAAGCAAAGTTTGCTCCTGCAGTATTAACTATGGCACTCATTTCCATTACTTTGTTGTAAGTAACGTCACTGTATGAAAATACACATTCGTCAACATTAAGGTCTTTGATTAATTTTGTTAAATTCTCTTCTGCATGGATTGGGATACCTTCTGGATAAAGATCACCTGCTAATTCAGTAGGATATTTTCTTCCATCGATATCTGGAATTTGAGCAGCTGTAAAAGCTACGACATTGTATTGTTCATTTCCACGATAATAAGTATTAAAATTGTGGAAATCTCTTCCTGCAGCACCAATAATAATTACATTCTTTTTCATTTGTAATTGTTTTTAATTGTTATTAATTGTTATTAATTAATGGTACATAAATAATTTTTGCAAAGGTAAAATTTTAATGCGAAAAATCATTTATCATGGTAAAAATTTATATCAAAAAAAAAGGCTGTCAAAATTAAAATGACAGCCAGTATATTTATTTTACTTCATTAACGATTGCCTTAAAGGCTTCCGGATGATTCATTGCCAAATCGGCAAGAACCTTACGGTTCAGGTCAATGTTTTTCTTGTGGAGTTTTCCCATAAATACAGAGTAAGACATTCCATAAAGTCTTGTACCTGCATTGATTCTTTGGATCCATAATCCTCTGAAATTTCTTTTCTTGTTTTTTCTGTCACGGTATGCATACTGAAGTCCTCTTTCAAAAGCATTTTTTGCTACCGTCCAGACATTTTTTCGGCGACCGAATTGACCTTTGGTCTGTTTCATCACCTTTTTCCTTCTTTGTCGCGAAGCGACTGAATTTGTTGATCTTGGCATTTTTTAATTTTTTTCCTTGAGCGTCCCTTTTCAGGATCTTTAAGCTACAAGCAAGTTAAACAATAATTTAAATTTACTTTACAAGCATTTGTCTTACATTTTTCTCATCTGTTTTATCAACTACCACATCGTAACCAAGGTTACGTTTGCGTTTTTTTGATTTTTTTGTTAAGATGTGACT
The DNA here is from genome assembly GCA_021107915.1 of Bacteroidales bacterium. GTDB lineage: Bacteria > Bacteroidota > Bacteroidia > Bacteroidales > JAIORY01 > JAIORY01. The sequence goes on from JAIORY010000182.1 coordinate 6,531, forward strand.
TTTGTAGGCATGCTTTCTTTTGATTTTTCCGGTTCCTGTTAGTGAAAACCTTTTCTTGGCTCCGGATTTTGTTTTCATTTTTGGCATTACTATTATCTATTATTTGATTTATAAAAAATATTTCAGTTATTTATTTTTCTTTTTTGGAGCGATGATCAATATCATTTTTTTCCCTTCAAGCTTTGGCATTTTTTCAACTTTTCCAACTTCTTCAAGTGCTTGTGCAAATTTCAGTAATATAATTTCTCCTTTTTCTTTATATATGATATTTCGTCCTTTAAAGAAAACATCGACTTTAACTTTTGCTCCATCAGTAAGAAATTTCTCAGCGTGTTTTAATTTAAATTTAAAGTCATGGTCATCAGTATGTGGCCCGAGTCTAATCTCTTTAACAACTACTTTTGATGCTTTTGCTTTTATTTCCTTTTCCTTTTTCTTTTTATCGTAAAGAAATTTTTTATAATCAATAACTTTACATACAGGTGGATTTGCGTTTGGTGAAATCTCAACCAGATCCAAGTCAAGTCCACCTGCCATATCCATGGCTTCTTTTATTTGGTAGATGCCTACTGTGATATTTTCTCCAACTACTCTTACTACAGGAGCCGTAATTCTATCATTTATACGGTATGGCTCAGGTTTTCTTCTGAAATTTCTTTTGAATCTTGGATTATAAAATTGCTTTGCTATTGTTGATCCTCCTTAAATATAATTTAGTTTATAAAATTTATTTATTACTTATTTGTTCGTTAATTTCATTATTAATGATTTGAACGAATTCTTCGATTGTGAATTTTCCAAGATCGCCTTCTCCTTGTTTTCTTACAGATACAATATTTTCATTCTCTTCTTTCTCGCCAATAATAAGCATAAAAGGAATTTTTTTAATTTCGGCATCCCTTATTTTCCTGCCGGTTTTTTCACTTCTTGTGTCAATGAGGCTGCGAATTTCGGAATTATTTAGCAAACTTAATACTTTTTCCGAATATTTATGATATTTTTCGCTGATTGGCAATATAATAACTTGTTCAGGTGTGAGCCAAAGCGGAAATTTTCCTGCACAGTGTTCAATCAAAACAGCAACAAACCTTTCCATTGAACCGAACGGAGCTCTGTGAATCATCACCGGACGGTGTTTTTCATTGTCGCTTCCGGTGTATTCCAGATTAAAACGATCGGGGAGATTGTAGTCAACCTGAATTGTTCCAAGTTGCCATTCTCTGCCAAGAGCATCTTTAACCATGAAATCCATTTTTGGACCATAAAATGCTGCTTCGCCTATTTCAATCTTAGCATCTAAATTTCTTTCTTTTGCAACTTCAAGTATCGCTTCTTCAGCTTTTTCCCAGTTTTCATCAGACCCTATATATTTTTCTTTATTATCAGGATCACGTAATGAAATTTGAGTTGTGAAATTTTCAAAATCAAGAGCCTTGAAAATGTGCATCACTATATCAATAACCCCTTTAAATTCGTCTTTTAACTGATCGGGAGTACAGAAAATATGTGCATCGTCTTGAGTAAATCCTCTGACACGAGTAAGTCCGTGAAGTTCGCCACTTTGTTCGTAACGATAAACTGTTCCGAACTCCGCATATCTTACCGGAAGTTCTTTGTACGAACGAGGTTTGTATTTGTAAATCTCACAGTGATGAGGGCAGTTCATTGGTTTAAGAAAAAACTCTTCTCCTTCAACAGGTGTTGAGATAGGTCTGAATGAATCTTCTCCGTATTTTTGATAATGCCCCGAAGTTTTGAATAAATTTACATTTCCGATATGTGGTGTAATAACAGGTTCGTAACCTGCTTTTTTCTGTGCTTTTTTCAGGAAATCTTCAAGTCTCTCACGAAGCATTGCGCCTTTTGGCAACCATAATGGAAGTCCAAGTCCTACATTCTGAGAAAAAGTAAATAGTTCAAGTTCTTTACCTAATTTCCGGTGATCGCGTTTTTTTGCTTCTTCAAGAAGTTCGAGGTATTTTATTAGCTCTTTATTTTTTGGAAAAGTAATACCGTAAATTCTTGTTAGTTGCTTGCGCTTTTCATCGCCACGCCAGTATGCTCCGGCAATGTTTAATAACTTTATTGCTTTAATCTGACCGGTATCCGGCACATGTGGTCCACGACATAAATCAACAAAATTTCCTGATTCATATAAACTTATTTCTCCATCTTCGAGATCGTTGATCAATTCAAGTTTATATTCATTTCCTTTTTTTGTGAAGTATTCAATAGCTTCTGCTTTTGAAACTTCTTTACGTGTGAATATTTGTTTTTGCCTTGCCAGTTCTAATATTTTGTCTTCAATTTTTTTGAAATCATTCTCGGAAATTGTTTGTTCTCCAAAATCAATATCATAATAAAAACCATTTTCAATATTTGGTCCAATACCAAATTTTACTCCCGGATAAAGAATTTCAATTGCTTCTGCCATGAGGTGAGCAGAAGAATGCCACATTGTAGCTTTTCCTTCTTTATCATTCCATGTTAAAAGCTTTAAACTTGCATCTTCGTTAATTGGTCTTGTAGCATCATAAACTTCACCATTAACTTCAGCAGATAATACATTGCGAGCTAAGCCTTCGCTTATGCTTTTCGCAATATCAAGGGCTGTTACACCTTTATTATATTGTTTTACTGAATTGTCAGGTAAAGTAATATTTATCATATTGTTGATCTAATTTTTCAAAATTGGGTGCAAAGATAGTAAAATGTCCAAAGTGCCAATGAAAAATGTTGAAATATTTTAAAAAAGATTTATTGTGGTGATTTAAAATGTTTAAAAAACAATACAGAGTCCGCTT
>JAIORY010000092.1 GCA_021107915.1 Bacteroidales bacterium
TAATAATAATTACCTTTTTATGATGTCCATAGTAAAAATAGTGTTACTTAAAAATATTATAAATACTTTTTTACTTCCAGCACACCAAAATAATATTTAACCAATATTTGGACATCAAAACGATGCTTTGTAAAACATACTTTGTAAAATTTTGTTCAATATATGTTACTGCAATTCTGTAAAAAACAATATATTAAAAATCTATAAAGCAGTAAAAAATATGATTGTACATATATTTTTACAAAGAAAATATTTTACTGCTAAATAATTACAAATAAAAAAATTATATTTGTTGTTTAATTCATTTATTTCTCAAACCTGTTAAATAATTTTAAAATGAAAAATAATTTTCTTAAACTCAACACTTTCCTTATAGTATTTTTTTTATTGATAAGTTCTTGTACAACTACTGACGATCCTGTAATACCGGGTATTAATTGTGATTTTAAATATTATAATGTTGCATTTGCAGGAGGTGGTGGATTTAATAATTGTAATACAAATCGAAATCACCACTATCAAATAGAGATTATCGGGAACAATTCAATAATTAGTATCATAGCAAATTTTTCTGGAATTAACGGAAAAATACATCTCTTAAATAGTGCATTCAATTCCGTTTCATATAGCGGAACATCAACAGTAGCAAAAATTGAAAACTTAAAAATTGAAAGTGGTGGTATATATTATATTATCATTACCACTGATATAGATGATGAGGGTTCTTATTCTCTTGATATTTGTGGTGATGTTTATTCTGCTCATAGAATTCAAACCGTAGAAAACTCTTTTAATGATCAGGAATGGTCGCCGGGTGGAGGATTTAACTCACCCAATTCATGGAGAAATCAACATTACTCTTTTAATATTCTTGAAGATAATTGTTTTATTGATATGATTGCAAGAAGTGAAGGATCTAATGTAAGATTATATTTTTTAAATAGTGCAGGTAATACAGTTACTTATAGTGGAATTTCAACAAATGAACAAATTTTAGGATATAATATTGAAAATAGCGGCACATATATAATATCTGCAAATACAGATGAAAATCATAACGGAACTTTTGATTTATCAATTTTTTCAAGATCCGGTTTTATTGATAATGTAATAAAAATAAACTCAACAGATTTCTCTCCAAAGACCGGTGAATGGAACCCGGGTGGAGGAATTAACAACTATAATTCACCTGACAATGACAGATATACATTTGAAGTTTTAGAAAATACACATATTGATATTATCGGTAAATCTCAGGGAGCAAATTGCAGAATTTATTTATTAGATAGTGGAGGAAATTCTATTACTTACACTGGTATTAATACTTATGTTGAAATTAATTCTCGTGAAATTACAGCAGGAACCTATACTATTTCGATAAATGCAGATGAATCTGATAATGGCACTTATGAATTATTTCTACATGGCAAAGAAGGAAGTGTTACTGAATTGATACCGGAATAGAGAATAATTTATTATGTCATTAGATTAGTGTTTGCTCATAAAATCAAAAAAGATGAAAAAAATCAGCATCATTTTACTACTTTTTTCTTTATCCACATTACTTATTGCACAGCAGCGAGGATTCAAAGGATTAAATATTCAGATAAACGGTAAAACCACCACACTATACACACAAAGCCATGCCCTGATTATTGGAGTTAGTAACTATACAAATGGCTGGAGTGATTTACCGGGTGTAAGTCGCGATATTCAAAGTGTAAAGCAAACTTTAGAAAAACATGACTTTAATGTTACTGTTGTAGAAAACCCTGACAGTAAAGGATTAAAAAAAGCCTTTGATAGTTTTATTTCTAAATACTCACGTGATTTTAACTCTCGTTTGTTGATTTTCTTTTCCGGTCACGGATATACTATGAAGCAGCAATGGGGAGGAGAAATGGGTTATATAATCCCGTCTGATGCTCCTAATCCGCATTCAGATCCCGAGGGCTTTAAAGACAAAGCCATCAATATGGAAATGATGGAAGTTTACGCAAAACGAATGGACTCGAAACACGCACTATTTATGTTTGATTGTTGTTTTTCCGGTTCAATCTTTTCTTTATCAAAAGCTGCCCCAGCCATTATCAATTATAAAACATCAAAACCAGTAAGGCAGTTTATTACTGCGGGAGGTGCTGACGAAGAAGTTCCCGATGAAAGTATTTTCTGCCGTCAATTTACTGTTGGTCTGGATGGAGAAGCTGATGTAAACCGAGATGGCTATATTTCGGGTAGTGAATTAGGCGAATATCTGCAAACCTCTGTTGTAAATTACTCTTATGAAGCTCAACATCCTCAGTATGGAAAAATAAGAAATCCAAAACTTGATAAAGGTGATTTTGTTTTTGTTTTGAATACAAATAATAACGTTCCGGCAAAAACATCTCCGGTAATATCAATAAAGGAAGAAATAAAAGCAGCAACAGGGAGCGTAAAAATCATAGCAGGTTTTGCAGGGAAACTTTCATGGGAGCATGGATTTTTAAAAGATGTAAAAGCCAATTCTATTATCACACTTGATGATGTTCCGGTAGGAAAACATGTTTTTAATTTACTCGGTAAGCCAGGTGAAATGCAAGAAATTAGCAAACAAATTTCAACGGTTTATGAGAATCAAATAACTGAGGTTTTTATGCGAATTCCGAAAAAACCGGAAAGCAAAAAGAAAACTAATACAACAGCTTCCATCTCCAAAAAACAATACAATAATATGGTTTATATAAAAGGTGGAACATTTGAAATGGGCAATAACAACGGCAAACCAAGTGAAAAACCGGCACACAAGGTAACTTTGAATGGATTTTATATAGATATTTATGAAACAACAATAGCAAATTTTAAAAGATTTGTTAATGCCACAGGATATAAAACAGATGTTGAAAATCGTGGTTACACTCGAATTAGGCGTTCAGGTAAAGTAGGAAAAAAAGTAAACGGCGTTTCATGGCGCTCCAATGTTAAAGGCAAAGATAGACCCCTGACAGAGTCAAACCATCCGGCAGTATTCCTAAGTAAAAAAGATGCTGAAGAATATTGTAAATGGCGAGGCGGACGACTACCTACTGAAGCGGAATGGGAATATGCTGCACGTGGTGGTTCTACAAGCTCACCAACCAAATACGCCGGTAGCAATAATATAAATGAAGTTGGCTGGTATAGTGAAAATTCGGGTAAAACAACACACGCCGTTGGACAAAAGAAACCAAATGAATTAGGTGTTTACGATATGAGCGGTAATGTTTGGGAATTTTGTTCCGACCTTTATGATTGTGAAAATAATTATTACGACAACAGCCCGGTAAATAATCCTACCGGTCCTTCAAGAGCTAATCATAAAGTAGCACGAGGCGGTTCATGGTATTATAATTCAAATTTTGCCAGAATTACAGATCGAAGTGGCTGGCAGTTATTTGGTAATTCGGATACAGGTGTAAGGTGTGTGAGGGAAAAATAATATTGTTGTTTTATTTAACAATGCTTCCCAACTTAAGTCCACAACCAACCATAAATACAGGACCATAATCTACAAAATTATCAGATATCCAATAGTCAGCTGAAATGTAAAAACTACTAATAGGAATGATAAATCCTAATCCATAAATAATATTATTGATTTCCAGCTTTTCATCCACATCAATAAATTTAGTTCCTTCATAAATAACATTATTTGCATTTTCCATATAATGCTTGTCGGAAATATAAACATTATAGCCTGTAATTGAATTCATACCCACATTTGCTGTTAATGCAAATATAAATGGCTTTGAAACAATGTAGCCTAAACGAAGGTGAATATTCTGAACTTTTTGTTCAAGAAAACCATCAATATTTAATGTATTTGTAACAAGTCCTTCATAGGAGCCGGCATTAATAGAAATTACATCTGACGGAATAAATGTACTTATATCTTCTGCTTGATTGCTAAAATTATAGCCTGCACCTATTAACAAACGAGGTAATTGATTAAAAGACCAACCTACTTCCAAACCAATTTTATAAAAATCGTAATTTGTGATTTCAGGAATATATGACATCCCTGTATATCCCATAAATTGTTTAGGAAGTTTAAAATCAAGTGTTTGATTGTTTTTCAGATCGAAGCTTTTTGTCTTTTTTATATACCCTTTTTTCTCTAATGTAATATCGGTTTTTCCAACCGGCAGTTCTATAGTATTAGGTGTAGTTCCTTTATATTTATCATCAACTGTTATTTGCGCACCTGAAGGGTTTGAAGTTATCTTTATCTGTATTTTAAGACTTATCAAACTCAGGTTAACATTATTGGTATTCTCGTTTATTTCAATATTTTGATTTAAGTCCTGATATTCATTTTTGCTTAGTTTTACATTATGTTTTCCAAAAGAAAGTTCAGTGGTAAAAGGTGTTTCACCTTGGTATTCATTATCAATATAAAGTTTTGCTCCTTTTGGTTCAGAATTAATGGTAACTTTTTTCCCGGATTGCAATTCAATATTTATGCTTTCTGTCTGTCCTTCTTCAATAACAATTGATTTGGAATATTGAGCATATCCTTCCTTAATAAGTTTTACAGTATATGTTCCTACCAGAAGTTTTTCGGTAGTTGGTGTCTTGCCATAATCTTTACCATTAAGAGTAATATTGGCATTCCATGGTGTACTGGCAATATCTAAAGTACCATATTTTGGTTGAAGATTAAAACTAATATTTTTTATTTCTCCAACCCTGATTTCTATGTTTTGCTCTTTATCACGGTGTTTTGGTTTTTGAGCTTTGACAGAATAAATACCCGGAGATAAGCGACAACTATAACTACCATACCCCTTTTTTACATTATCAATATAAATATCTGCTTTAGGATCGCTTGTTATATTCAGTTCTCCAAAAGATGGAATTAGGTTAACATTAATGCTTTTTTCTTCTTCTGCTGATAATTTAAATTCTTTAATTACAGGTTCGTACCATTTCTTTCTCAGAGTAATACGATGTGTGCCTGATTTTATTTCATTTATTGTGCAGGGGGTGGTCAAGCCGAGATGGTCATCATCTAAAATAACTTCGGCTCCACTTTCGGGTTCTGTTGTAATATAAATACTTCCAAAATCAGGTTTTAGATTAATATTCAACTCCTTATTATCCTTAATATCCGAAAGGTCAACAACTCCGGCATTTGGTTGGTATTTTACTTTTGAAAGCCGGAAGTTATATTTCTGCTTTTTCATTTTCTTTTGAAATGGGGTTTGACCGACGTAAACATCATCAATAAATAAATCCGACTTAGAGGGTGTAGAATTTATCATTAACCAAACACTTTCTATTTCACGTTGCTCAACAATGGTTTTTACGATTCCTGTGGTCAGAACCATCTCATAAACTGTTGCTTCTTTTATTGCTTCTGTGTAAACGTAATTTCTTAATACACCAAGTTGCTCATGTTTTATGGTAATTTTTTTTGCTCCGTGAGGAAGATAAACCCAGAATTCGCCTGTTTTCTTTTCCACTTTTGTTATTCCCAGCATCCCTCCTTCCCAGGCAAAACCTGTCTGGTTAGTTACTACTTTTATTAAAGCACATTTATCACCATTCTGGTCTATCACCGGATCGGTAATTCTTGCAGTTTGATCGGTTGGTAAAACTCTAAATGATTCTACGGCTATTTGAGCTTGTAATGATGATACGAATAATAAAAAAGTTAAAACGATTGATAAAAATGTTTTCATGATAAATTGGTTTAAATGACTAAAATTTAAAATGACTAAAATGACTAAAATTTAAAATGACTAAAATGACTAAAATTTAAATGAGCAAATTTAAAAATCCGATAATCCATAAATTTTTGCACCACCTGTTTTGTCGGGCTGCCATGTACGTACGTGGATTACCGGTAATTGTGTGTTTTCAAGGTCAACAATCAAAAACAAATATCCTGTGTCACCATAATTTGATGAATAATAATTTTGTTTAATACGAACTCCATAGATATTCCCTCCGTCACCGCCTTTTCTAACTTCACTTTCTTCGAACTGAATATTGATAAACTCTTTACTGTTAAAAGAATATTTCAGATTACGTATATACTGCTGTTTGCTTTGTCGGTTATACCGGATAATTTGATTATTCCTATATTTGTTTTCAAGTCCTGCTTTTTTTTCCACAAGATAACCAGTGATGATGAGGGCATCATCAGCAAAAATGGATTCGATATAGTCGATGCGTTCAAGGGCATAAGCAGTTTTAAAATGTTCAAGAAAATTTACCAGCACCAACCGACCTGCTTCACTCCATGTATTGTTTTCAAAAATACTTTTAAAAGCAATATTGGAAAGCCCGAAAGAAAGGCTTTCGATTTTTCCTTTTTTATTAAAATGAAAAACAACATCTTCAACAAATTTCTTGAAATTATTTTTAAAACAAAATGTCATCTTTATTGAACGGCACATTATCACATTATTAAAATGATAAACCTTTAAATCAGACTTACTCATAATGCTTGCATTACCATAAGTTATCAGTTTATTAAACATCTCAAACCCATTTTTGGTAAATAAGCGCTTAACATCTTGGTATTGTTTTTTGTCAATGGCATCAGTAAGTTGTGATATAACTTCAGAATATTTATCATTAATTTTAACGCTTGCAATATTTGTTTTTACAGGTGGAATATTGATATTAATTACATTATTAGGAATTTCAAAATTAATATTACAATAACTGCTTCTAAAAGGAATGGGATCAATCTTTTCCATTACATTTTCAAGCTCATTATCAATCTTTGCCATGTTTTCGTACATATACTCAGATTTAATTCTTGCTTTGTTCCTGTCTTTTGCATTTGTTCCGTAATACTCCAAAAAACCTTCACCATTTTTTGCGCTGTATAAATTTGACCAGTCGCGACCATCCCAATATGAAAAATCTAAGTTAACTACCGGCTTGCCATCAAAAGTGATTAATAAATAAACTGTTTTCATTTCATCACTATTATCAATATCTCTTATACCAAAATTGATTTGGGAAAATATTTCATCCATTTTTGCAGGTATCCAGGAAATAAGCAAATATTGATTTCCTTCTTCATCTATATTTTCAATTGCATTGCAATCGGGATGGCTTTTTAATAAAATAAGTGCTGAATAATAATATCGTAAGGCATCAGCAATACGTATCTGTTTTTCGGCTTTGCGGGCAAACTTTATAAAATTATTTATTTTATTTTTTCGTTCCGCAAAAACCTTATCAACATCTTTTCTTTTAATATATCTAAACACTTTGGCATCGGGTTCGTTGCTAATTACGAGGCGTTCGGTATTATGAAGCGTAGCATTTGAGTAGGTTTTTACTACAGATTTTACTTTTTGTTTAAGATCAAATTCGTTATTCTCACGGTCTTCTTCGGTAAACTGCTCAAATTTACTTTCAACTGTTGTTGATATTTGATTAATCAGCATTGACAAAGCATTTTGATCTGCTTTTTTTAGAGTGCTGCCACTCCCCTCTCCCCAAATATATTTTGCATGATTCTTTTTGATTTCATCAATTGATTGTGCATCAGCAAAGTTAAATACAAAAAACAAGAAAATGATTAAATACGTTTTGTATGATGTCATAATTTGAATGTTAGAAAAAATTTAAAAGTAATAAAATTGTAATTAATCAGCATTAGATTGGGAAAAAATTTTGGTTATACTGTTATTTTAATGGAAAATTTTGAATGTACAAGTCCTGTTATTATTTTATCATTTTTTGTGGAATTTTGTGTTTTAGTGTTTTGGTGGCAAGATTTCTTCGCAGTAAAAATTCTTCGTTTTTTGCCACTAAAACACTAAATTCCACTAAATTCGTGGTAGAATTAGCTGGTGCTCGTTTGTAACGAGTACCTTATAAAAAGTCGTTTATAACGACAAAAACAATAATCAAATAAATTTTGTAATTTTGGTTTTATGTCAGATAAATATAAAATTTTTGATCAAAATTAAATCTGTTTTGAAATTCAGAAGTCTGAAAAATATATAACGTTATAAATGTAAAAAAAAATCACACTCGTTACAAACGAGCGCGAGCGACTTAAAGTCGTGCTACGGGTTTATTTCGACAATCAAAATAATCTCTACTCCCCTTCCCAGTTTTTATATTTTTTCATTCTATCTGTAACCCTCACAATATAATCACGTGTTTCCTGATAAGGTAAATCTTTATGTAGTATATCAAATAATTTTCTATAATTAAGTTTATTGATTATTTTTATTGCTTTATAAATATTTGTATTTCCTGTAAAAGCTTTACTTACATTTCCTGCACCGGTATTATAAGCTGCTATACAACATAATATTTTGCATTGTTCATCTTTAACCTTTTTAAATTCCCTCGTCATCAGCAGCCGCAAATATGCTGTTCCCAATTCAATATTTTGTGTAGGTTCGTAAAGATAATTTGAGCTAAGCATTTTATCCTGATCATATAAATATTGATATGCATCTCTTCCTGCATATTTTGGTACAATCTGCATCAGTCCGAAGGCAGGAACATGTGATCTGGCTTTTGGATTAAAATACGATTCGGTATGAATTACAGCATAAATCAGTTCAGGTGGCAAACTAAACTGATTAGAATATTTATTAATAGAATTCTGAAATCTGGTTGATCTTGTTTTGATATGATCAGGTGCCAGAGGTAAACTAATATAAACTTTTATTCTTGTTTTTCCATCCGAACCTTGTAACTTTTCAGCTTTAATATTATCTGCATTTAAAATTTCATTTGCATATTCACTTGCATTTTCATTATTTACTTTGTTGCCGCTATGTGTTTGCAATTGTCCATCCAGCACGGGAGTATCTAATAACTCTTTTGGTTTTTCACGTTCAGTTTCGTAATCTTTTGTTTTCCCTTTTGAAACAATCAGTCCTTCGATAGCAGTTTTAAGTTTTGCTTTTACCTTAGCGGGATTGTCAGCTTCTTCAGGGTCAAGTAGAATTTCCACTTTTGCCGATCCGTTTTCAAAATCAACATCAGTTCTGGTTTTTTTGTCTTTGCTATATTCAATCCAATCTTTTTTACTTGAAACTTTAAAACCATTTGCTCCCCAATAATCTTCAATTTCCTGACGTAATTTTTCTATTCCCTTTTGTTCTTCCAGCATATATTTCTCAAGCTCCAAAGTAACAGATTCTACATACTGATTATACTGAGCATTTTGTTGTTCTTTGTATTCTTCAAAAGTAAGGGTTTTAGTTTCCTGAGATTTTACAATATTACTCAAGAAAAGTACCGAGGCTAATACGAATAATAATGGGATGAGTTTTTTCATTTTTATTGATTTTATTGTGTAC
>JAIORY010000234.1 GCA_021107915.1 Bacteroidales bacterium
ATATCACTAACAGATTTTGGTCTTTGATCTTCGTGCCAGATAAAATTTCTGAGTTTAAGTTCTTTTGGTGAAAGGGTTTTTGTTGGGTACATTGGTGTTTTTGGATTTCCAATATAAGTGATGGTTTGCATTTTTTTGTCTTTCAAAAAGATAAGTATATCCGATGAAACAGCTTTTTTGATGCCTGTTAAATTTTCATTTTCATCACGCACAAAATATATGCTTTCTGAATTTCCGTTTACAGTAAGTTTTTTTATTTCATTGTCTTTAAAATAAGCAACAATTATTTTGCCTTTCACCTGATTGAAATTAATAGTGTCATCACGCGAAATAATAAATGCAGACTGATAAAAGACAATTGAATCAACTTGGTTATTTACGGTAACTATTTTTATCGAATCAGATGAAAGTTGGTTCTCTTCGGTCCACAAAACAGGATTATTATACATCGAAATTGTTGAATCCGTTATTTCATATACAAGTGAGTCGCACATACCCTGCATGCCTTCCCTGAAAAATTTTGTTTTGTAATATGCAAAAAATGTTTTTGCTTTTTGTGTTGAATCAAAAACAACTTTAATTGTGTCGGAATGTAAAAACAAGGAGTCAGTATTATCAATAAATATAGCTGTTGCACTGTCGGTAACATACGAAAAGTTTTTTCCCTTAAAATACTCGGCATAATTGCCTTTGATTATTATATCCTTAACTGTATCGGTTATAATGATATTATTGAATGCTTCGCCATATCCCTTGGTTTTATCATAAAAAATTGTGTCTCCGCAAAGGGAGTTGTGTTTATGAGAAAGAAAAGAATTGATTTTTAAAAGCGAAATGTCATTTTGTGTGTCGTGCCAACCATCTTCACAATACATAAAAATATCTTCTCCTTCAAGTTCTGATGCTCCTTTAAAATATATGATTTCATTTTTAGTATTGTACATCAACGAATCTGAATGCATTATGTAATCAGGATTTATAACAACTACACTATCTTTAAAAAACGACTCGTGTTTATCGGTATAATAATACCCGATATGACTGGTTAATTCATTTTCTTTATCAACAATTTTCCCGCCTGAGTAATAATTAGCAATTTTTGTTTTCCGATAATATTTAAGATGATCGGTTGTTAATGTTGCTGTATTGTCAATTAATTTGACATTATTATGAATTTCAGCAATTTTTGTATTTCCATCATAATAAAGAATATCGCCATAGATATTTACCGAATCATTAACGATAATATGTACGTTGCCAAAGGCATCAAGAGTGTTTGTGGTTTTGTAAAGATTAGCACTGTCACAGTAAAATAGTGTACTGTCGTGTTCAAGTTCAACATCTCCAATTAAAATATTTACTTCATTCCCGGATTTGTTTATTCCTATTAATTTGTCGGAATGTAATAATCTAACGATTTTGGTTTCCTGTGCATTGATTGTCAAGGGAAATAATAACAAACAAAGAAGTGAAGAAAAAAGGGAAAATTGATATTTATTATAAAATTTCATTGTTAATTTAATGTTGAATAGTTGAACGTTTTTTACAAAAATATATTTTTATTTCAAATTTTTAAATAGTCTTTGCACGAAAACTAAGTGTTTGAATAAGAAAACGTCAAGAACAAGGCTTGCGAAATCTTAAAACTCAGGATTTTACTAAAGTAAATGACTGAGTTTTAAGATGAGCGTAACGCAGTTATTGGCGTTTTCTTATTTAAACACTAATTTTATTAGCAAGCTGTCCGCATGCAGCATCAATATCCTTTCCACGACTTCTACGAACATTTACAATCAGGTTTTTACTTTCGAGAAGTTTAACAAACTCTTCGGTGTGCAATTTGTCAGCTCTTCTGAAAGGGGTGTCAATTACTTTATTATATTCAATAACGTTGATTTTGACAGGAAAATTTTTGCAAAATGCAGCTAATTCATTTGCATCATCAATTGAATCATTATAATTTTTGAAAAGGATATATTCAAAAGTAATTCTGTTATTTGTTTTTTCGTGAAAATATTTTATTGCTTCAATAAGTTCAGTTATTGAATTTTGTTTATTGATTGGCATTATTTCGTTTCGCTTATTATTATTGGCGGTATGAAGCGAAATTGCAAGATTAAATCTTATATTGTCATCACCAAGTTGTTTTATCATTTTGCTGATCCCTGCAGTCGAAACAGTAATTCGTTGAGGTGACATAGCGAGACCATTTTCTGAAGTGATAATATCAATAGATTTCATAACATTATCATAATTCAGAAGAGGTTCGCCCATTCCCATATAAACGATATTCGATAATTTGAGATCAAGTTCTTCTGATGCTAATTTTGAAATTAAAGCAACCTGATCGTATATTTCATCAAAATCAAGATTTCGTGTAAAACCTAATTTCCCGGTGGCACAAAAAGTGCATCCAAGTGCACAACCAACCTGAGATGAAATACAAGCTGTTGCTCTTTTTTCTGAAGGAATCATTACTCCTTCAACGATTTTACCATCGTGAAGCTCAAAAATAATTTTTATAGTACCATCGTAACTTTTTTGTTGCTGTTTGATTTTTACTGATTTGATGATAAAATTATCAATAAGCAGACTTCTTGTTTTTTTTGACAGATTTGTCATTTCATCAAAAGAAGTGGCAGATTTTTTCCACAGCCATTCATAAACTTGTTTCGAACGGAAAGCTTTTTCACCATTACTAACAAAAAACTCTCCTAACTCATCAAGAGAACATTTTCGTATATCTTTTTTTTCTTCTTCTTGTATCATTGTTCAAATTATACAATTACAATTAATTACTGACTAAAGGTATAAAGGTATAAGGGTATTCCACCTATTTCCCATATTCCCTTTATTTCCCCTATTTCCCATATTCTGTTCTTTTTACTTCCAACTTCGGTCTTCCAACTCCCGACTTCCGACTTCCAACTTCTGACTTCCAACTTCGGTCTTCCAACTCCCGACTTCCGACTCCCAACTTTTTTTACCCCTCTGTCCTAAAGGACATCTCCCCTACAAATAGGGGAGAAATGCGCTTTGCAAACTGATTTGATAATTTTCACATTATTAATTTCATTATCATAATTTTTTTTCTGACAACCCAAAACCCGAAACCCGAAACCAGAAACCCGAAACCCGAAACCCGAAACCCGAAACCAGAAACCCGAAACCAGAAACCAAAAACCCCCTTCTCTACCACTCTTCCTCAACAACCTCAGCTTTGGGTTGCATTTTTTCTTTTAAATCTTCAATCCATGATTTTACAAATTCATCAATTTGTTTAAGATAAGCATTCCATTGCGTATTGTAGGCAGGGTCTGATTTGTCAAACCAGTTTTCGATAGGATAACGCGAGGGCCTTTTTAATAATAGATCTGATAATGTGTATCTGTATCTTCCGTCTTTAACTTCAATTGTAAATGAGTACAAAATCATTCCTGTATTAATTTTGTTTCCCTTTTTGCCGGTTTGATGAATCCTGAATCTATGATTTCCTATAATCTTTCCTGTTGCTGCATCTCTAACACTTGTAACACCGGGTGAATTAGTATATGCCTCATTTAACCAACTTGAAATACATCTGTAAAAGAGTTCTTTTTTTGTTCCTTCTACTTCAACAACTTCACGATAAGTGATTAATCCTGTAACCTCATCAACCGGAACAATTGTTGAATTAACAATTTGTGCTTTTATTTCATTTGAAAATGGGAAAATAAATAAAATCAGCAAAAAAAATAAAATATAATTTTTCATGATTTAATATTATTGTTTCAACAAACAAAGATATATAAAAAAACCCCTCTTTATAAAAGAGGGGTTGAAATATATAAAGAAATGTTTTACATCATTCCCGGCATTCCGCCCATACCTCCAGGAGGCATTCCACCCGGCATTGGGTTGTTATCTGCATCATCTTTATTTTCTACAACAACACATTCGGTAGTTAACAACATACCTGCAATAGAAGCAGCATTTTCAAGAGCAACGCGGGTTACTTTTGTAGGATCAACTACTCCGGCTTCGAACAAATTTTCATAAACATCTTTTCTTGCGTTAAAACCAAAATCATTTTTTCCTTCTTTTACTTTCTGAACTACTACAGAACCTTCGATACCTGCATTTTCAACGATTTGACGAAGTGGTTCTTCGAGCGCTCTTTTTACTATAGCAATACCTGTTTCCTCATCATCATTTTCAGTTTTAATGTTTTTAAAATCATCAATTGCTCTTAAATAAGCAACTCCGCCACCAGGTACAATACCTTCTTCGATAGCTGCTCTTGTAGCATTTAATGCATCATCAAAACGATCTTTTTTCTCTTTCATTTCAACTTCACTTGCAGCTCCAACGTAAATTACAGCTACACCGCCTGCTAATTTTGCAAGTCGTTCTTGTAGTTTTTCTTTGTCATAATCAGATGTAGTAGTTTCTATCTGAGCTTTAATTTGTCCAACTCTTCCGTCAATATCTGCTTTGTTACCTTTTCCGCTTACAATAGTTGTATTGTCTTTGTCGATAGTAATTTTTTCAGCTTCGCCGAGATGAGAAATATCAGCATCCTCTAATTTATATCCTTTTTCTTCCGAAATAACTGTACCACCTGTTAGGATTGCAATATCTTCGAGCATCTCTTTTCTCCTGTCACCAAAGCCCGGAGCTTTAACAGCAGCAACCTTAAGCGAACCTCTGATTTTATTAACAACTAATGTTGCCAAAGCTTCACCTTCAATATCTTCAGAAATAATAATAAGTCCTTTTCCTGATTGTGCAGCTTTTTCAAGGATTGGAAGAAGGTCTTTCATTGCTGAGATTTTTTTGTCATAAATCAGAATGTAAGGACTTTCGAATTCGGCTTCCATTTTCTCGGTATTTGTTACAAAGTATGGAGAAATGTAACCTCTGTCGAATTGCATACCTTCAACAACTTCAACGTAAGTATCAATTCCTTTTGCTTCTTCAATTGTGATAACACCTTCTTTTTTAACTTTTTCCATTGCTTCGGAAATAAGTTTTCCGATAAACATATCGTTGTTAGCCGAAACAGAAGCAACCTGAATGATCTTTTCACTTCTATCGCCAATTTGCTGTGATTGTGATTTCAAACTTTCAACAACAACTTTTACAGCTTTATCAACGCCTCTTTTAAGGTCCATTGGGTTTGCACCTGCAGTAACATTTTTTAATCCGGTTTGAATAATTGCCTGAGCTAATACTGTGGCAGTAGTTGTACCGTCACCTGCAATGTCATTTGTTTTTGAAGCAACTTCTTTTACCATCTGAGCACCCATATTTTCAATAGGGTCTTTAAGGTCGATTTCTTTTGCAACGGTAACACCGTCTTTTGTGATCATCGGTGCACCAAATGATTTTTCAAGAATTACGTTACGACCTTTTGGTCCTAAAGTAACTTTTACTGCATCCGAAAGTTTGTCAACGCCTTTTTTTAGTGCGTCTCTTGCTTTTAAGTCAAATATAATGTCTTTTGCCATTTTTATAATGTTTTAAATATTAATTATTTTGTTTTAAAATTTAGATAATTGCTACAATATCTGATTCGTTCATGATAAGATAATCATTACCTTCTATGGTAAGTTCAGTTCCGGCATATTTCCCGTAAAGAACGATATCGCCAATTTTAACTGTCATAGGTTCATCTTTTTTTCCGTTTCCAATTGCTACAACTGTACCTTTTTGTGGTTTTTCTTTTGCTGTATCCGGAATAATTATTCCGCCTGCGGTTTTTTCTTCAGCCTGAGAAGGTTCAATAAGAACTCTGTCTGCTAATGGTTTAATGTTCAATTTTGACATTTTCTATTATTTTTTTTTGGTTAACAAAATTATTATTTTTATTACTCTGAGTTTTTTGTTGGCACATTTTGTGCCAAGCCATAAAACAAAAAAAATGTCAGAATATTCTGACATTCTGACATTGCTAAATAAAATATTTTTGAATCAATCTGGTTTAAATCAACTATTCTGTTTGTGTTAATAATAACTTTAGACACTCTAAACTTTAGTTCACTTTAAGTAATCGTAGATACTTTTATTCCTTTGATGGAGGGAGTTCATAATCACTAATTGGTTGTGTTGGAGAATTCTCCAAAGGTTGAATTAACTCAGTATCATCAGAACGCTCAACTCCTTGATTTCGTGGAATTACAAAGATTGAGGACAAGCTGAGTACGAGTAAAATAATTGCTAAAGTCCACGTTGATTTTTCAAGAAAATCAGCTGTTTTTCTAACACCCATATATTGATTTGAACCGGCAAAATTTGAAGCAAGTCCGCCACCTTTAGAATTTTGAACTAGTACAACTAATATTAATAATATACAGGTTATCATTATCAGTACGGAAATTAAAATAAATGTGCCCATTTTTGTTATTTTTTCAGATTAATATTATTTTTTGTAGGATATAAGTCAAACGCTATACTTAAATATATGAAATACAAGTAGTTATTTGCTCAACTCCTTTATTTTTTTAATTTGGTTTGCAAAGTAACTACTTTTTTCTGGAAATTTCAAGATTAATTTCTCATAAATTTTAATAGCCTTTGAAAATAAATTCTGATCGGAGTATATTTTTGCCAGAGTTTCGCTTACAATATTTATTTCATCAACAACGCTGTGCTTTGCTTCATCAAGTGGATTATAAAATTCTAAATTGTTTTGAGTTATTGATGGATTGTTGCGTATGAATTCTTCTATTATTTTACTTTGTGATTTTTGATAATCTTTATCAGAAACACTTTCTATTGTATTATTTTCTGAAATTTTGGCTGATTTTCTTTTATGTTCCGAATCAATTTCAGCAAGTCTTTTGTCAATTATATTTTTTAATTTTTCGATTCTATTAAAATCTTTTTCGAAGGTTTTATTGTCGGAAAATTTCGATTTTATGTTTTGCTTTTTTGTAAATGAAAACTCATCAGGTAAAATAATATTATTTTTAGGTGATGTTGTTAGAGAATCAAGATGTTTTCTGAGAATATTGCGACTTTGAGCATAAACAGCGGCAATTTTCAATTGATTATGGAAGCTGATATTTTCGTCTTTAAACAACTTAAGAACAAATAATATCTCGGCAGATTGGCAATAAGGGAAATCCCTGACAAGAGATTGCAGAGAAGTAGAGCTTTCATCAGAAAGTTGCTTTGGTGATTTAATATAATTTATAAATTGCTGTTTGTTCATATTAATATTTATTACCAGTTTACTACTGATTTGTTAAAAATATCGTCAATAAGCATTTCATTTATTTGTGTAATCAATGTTTCCTGAACAGCCGAAAGATTTTTATTGCTTGGATAATCTTCATATCTGCTGAATGATGATTCAAAGTTTTTTGTTTCATCAAAGGAATTAACATACCTTACCATAATAGTAATTGTAAGCCGGTTTAAAGCTGCTGTTTGATCTCCTGTAATTGCTACAGGTTTTGTTGAGTATCCGGTGATTTCCCCTTCCAGTCTAAGGTCGCCGTTTTTTTTAACTAAAATTAATGTGGTTTGTGAAACAAATTTATCTTTTAAAGCATCAGTAAAAAATTGGCTTAAAGTTGGCTCAACCAATGAGGCATTATTAGGAAAATGCTGTATAGAAATAGTTTTTGCTTCGGGAGGAATAGAAGCTCCTGTAAAGGAATAAATTCCACATCCGCTAAGAAAGAAAATTATAACGGAAAGAAAAAAAATGATTTTATTTATTTTAATAATCATAAAAATTAATTTATATTATATTCTTTTATCTTTCTGTATAAAGTTCTTTCAGAAATGCCAAGGTCTTTTGCTGCATCTTTACGTTTGCCATTATGTCTTTCAAGTGCTTTAATAATAAAATCAATTTCAGTTTTTTGCAATGATAAATTTTCATCCATTACTTCTGACTGCTGAATCGGTTCATTATCAACTTCATCGTAATTTTGTTGAATTTCAAATTTGTTTATATTATTTTTTATATTATCCGAATCTTCATAAAATTGTTTGATGATCTGAGTATTATCACCTTTAATATTTTCGGAAACATCTTTGTTGTTTTGTAAAATATCAACAACAACTTTTTTAAGGTCAATAATATCTTTTTTCATATCAAAGAGAACTTTATAAAGAATATCTCTCTCCGAAATTTCTTTATCCTTTTCTTCTTTTTTATATAAAACCGGTAGCTCACTTAATTGCCCTGAAGGAAGATAATTGCGAAGTGTACTTTCGTTTATTTCTCTGGTTTTTTCAATAATCGAAATTTGCTCGGTAATATTTTTCAGTTGCCTTACATTACCTGGCCAACGATAGTTCTGAAAAAGTCTTTTTGCTTCTTCATCAAATTGGATTGTAGGCATTCGGTATTTTTCGGCAAAGTCGGAAGCAAATTTTCTAAAAAGCAGTAAAATATCTTCTTTTCTTTCCCGTAAAGGTATAATGTGTATGGGTACAGTATTTAATCTATAATACAAGTCTTGTCTGAATTTACCATCATTGATAGCTTGAATAATATTAACATTTGTAGCTGCAACAACACGAACATTTGTTTTAATCACTTTTGAAGATCCAACTTTCATAAACTCACCGCTTTCGAGTACTCTAAGTAATCTTACTTGTGTTGACAGAGGTAATTCAGCAACCTCATCTAAAAAAATTGATCCTCCATTAGCAACTTCAAAATATCCTTTTCTGGAATCATGTGCACCTGTAAAAGCCCCTTTTTCGTGACCAAATAATTCTGAATCTATAGTGCCTTCAGGTATTGCACCACAGTTTACGGCAATATATGCCCCATGTTTCCGTGCACTTAATTGATGAATGATTTTCGGAAAAACTTCTTTCCCTGTTCCGCTTTCTCCGCTAATAAGTACTGTAATATCAGTAGGTGCTACTTGTCTGGCAACATCAATAGCCTGATTTAGAAATGGCGAGTTTCCAATTATCCCGAAGCGTTGTTTTATTGATTGAATGTCCATTGTTCAAAATACTTTCAAATTAGAACTGAAAATATTCAATATTATTTTAATGATGTAAAATTACAAAAATATATGAAAACTCGTATTCAATTTATTGAAAAGCTTTTTTGTGGATACACAAACTTGGGTGTTTTTTGTGGAATAGGGAATAAGGGGAATAAGGGAATACTCTCCCCTATACCTTTATTCCTCTATACCTTTATTCCCCTTATACCTTTATACCAGTATTATTTGTTTCTCAAGAGTTCTTTTTTGATTCGCTGAATGTGAACACGTCCGAGTGCTTTAACTTCACATCCGAGTTCGAAATATCTTTTTATTTGTTCATCATTTACCTTCGCTACGGGCTTTTTTT
>JAIORY010000299.1 GCA_021107915.1 Bacteroidales bacterium
CGAGCTGGGTTCAGAACGTCGCGAGACAGTTCGGTCCCTATCTGTTGTGGGCGTTGGAAATTTGAGAGGACCTGATCCTAGTACGAGAGGACCGGATTGGACAAACCTCTAGTGTACCTGTTGTGGCGCCAGCTGCATTGCAGGGTAGCTACGTTTGGATGAGATAAGTGCTGAAAGCATCTAAGCACGAAACTCACCTCAAGATGAGATTTCCTTTAAGGGTCGTTGTAGACTACGACGTTGATAGGCTACAGGTGTAAAGACAGTAATGTCAAAGCCGAGTAGTACTAATTACCCATACGCTTTTTTATTAAGATGGGTTTTACTGATGTTAATCTTGTGTTTTCTTTCATATATATGTCTATTTTTAAAAGTTTTATTCTGATTTTTTTTCAGAAAAGATTTTTAGGTGATTATAGCGGTGAGGTCCACCTCTTCCCATTCCGAACAGAGAAGTTAAGCTCATCAGCGCAGATGGTACTGCTATTATTGTGGGAGAGTATGTCGTCGCCAAATTTTTTAAAACCCATTCGTTAATTCGAATGGGTTTTTTTTGTTTTTCTACTCCCCTATTTACTTTTTATGACTATTTTTGAAAAAAAATATAAATGATCCTGTTAAAGAAATCTTTATTCATAAGCATTCTTGGAATTTTTATCTGTGGAGCTACTCTTGCTGATAATGCAGATAGTACAGCTTTACAAATTGATTCTACTGCGGTTTTCTATTTTTATAATAACAACGACTCTATTTTACCAACTTATTACCACATAGATACTGCTCTTTCCGGATCTCAAAATTATAATCCATTAAGTAAATCCGGTTTGTTTTATAGCAGCCTTGGGAATATTGGGTTGGCTCATCAAAATCTTTTTTTTAATCCTGATTTAAATACTGAATTTGACTTTGGAATAAACACTTTCAATGGCTTTCTTTATTCAAATAACAAAACAAAATATTACAAAAATATTAAACCATACACAAACTTGCGTTATGTAATGGGCGATAACAAAGAACAATATTTTCATGTTATTCACTCCCATTGCTTTGGAAAGGGACTTGCTTTCGGAGTTGATTTTAAATTTATTCATTCGCCCGGAGCTTACGAAAGACAATTTGCTGATGACAAAAATCTTGTGTTTACTACTCAGTATAAAACAAAAAATCTACGATACGGAATTATCGGCAATTATATACATAATAAAATAATTGTTAATGAAAATGGTGGAATAGTTTCTGACAGCTTGTTTGAAGAAAATCTTGAAACCGATAGATCGCTTATTTCTGTTAATCTGCCTAATGCCGAAAATATGATTAAAAATTCAAGCATATTCTTCGATCAGTATTTTTATTTATCTAAAGCAGATAAAGTTGCTGTTGCAGATACAACTAACGACTCAATACAATTAGAACCAATAAAAAAAAGATTCAAGTTTGGCCGGTTATCACATTCGTTTTCATGGTCAAGAAATCAATTTATTTATACTGATAGTGATCCAACAAATACTTTTTATCAAGACTTTGATTCAATTATTGATTCTATTCAAACTTTTGATTCTACGTATTTCTTGAAAGTTGAAAACCAAATCTCATGGTCAAACCTTAATATTAATGACAAGCCGCAGGACAAAGCTGTTTTTCTTTATTTCAGATTAAAACATCTTTATGCTGAGATAGGTGGATATTCTGACAAAAAGTTTTTTTCACAACTAATTCCTTCCGGTGGATTTTCTGTTTTTGTACTTAAAAGTTTCAGACTGAATTGTGATGCAAATCTTGTGATTGGGGATTATAATGATGGTAACCTAAATTTACATGCGCAAATTCAACAATACCTTGGAAATAAATATAAGAATTTGGGTCTAATAGTTTTAGATGCAAATTTCTCAAACAAAGAAGCAAACTATTTTTATCAAAATTATTACAGCAATTACTTCAGATGGGAAAATAATTTTGAAAAACAACAAATAGTTTCAGGAAGTGCTACATATAAATACAGAGGATTGCAAACTGGAATAAAATATCATATTCTAAATAAATTTGTCTTTTTAAATTCCCTTGCTCATCCTCAACAGGCTGACGAATCATTTTCAGTTATCCAAGCATTTCTATATAAAAATTTTAAACTTGGAAAATTCAATATAGATAATCATTTTGTTTATCAAAATGTTTCAAATTCTTCCTATTTAAAATTACCTGAAATATTAGCAAATGTAAAAGTTCAGTTTACTCAAAATCTTTTCAATAATGCAGCAATAATTCAACCGGGAATTAACATTTATTACAACTCACTTTATCAGGCAAACTCCTATATGCCTGCCTTACGAAGCTTTTACATTCAAGGCGTAAAAAAAATCGGGAATTTTATTTATGCAGATATTTTCTTTAATTTAAAAATAAAAAGAGCCAGATTCTTTGTAAAATATCAAAACATTAATGGCTTATTTACAGGATATAATTATTATTTAACTCCACATTATCCTTTGCAGGATGCTTCCTTTAAATTCGGGCTTTCCTGGATATTTTTTGATTAATGTTGTTTCAAAACAACATTAATGTATTATATTTGTTGTTTTGAAACAACACAAACATAATAAAATGAAAAATTTATACAAATATTCTAATGCACGTATATCTGACACGACAAAAAAATTTGTCAGGTACCTTTATAACGAAATTGAATGGAGCGACCGTTTAATAGGAATTACAGGTGCAAGAGGAACCGGCAAAACAACCTTAATGTTACAGTACTTAAAAAAGAATTTTAGTAATTCTTACAAAGCCCTGTACATAACAATGGATGACTTTTATTTTACAAAGAACCGTTTATTTAATTTAGCAGAAGATTTTTACTTGAATGGGGGCAGACATCTTTTTGTTGACGAAGTACATAAATATCCAAACTGGGCAATAGAAATTAAAAACATTCACGATACTTATAAAGCGTTAATGATTGTTTTTTCAGGCTCCTCTGCCCTACAGTTGCATAAAGCAGGAGCAGATTTAAGTAGAAGGGCAGCCATGTATCATTTACATGAATTGTCTTTTCGCGAATATTTGAATTTATCTGAGAATACTGATTTTACAGATATTGGATTTGAAGATATTTTATACAACCACCATAAAATAACTCAGGGTATTATCAATAAAGACAGCATTTTACCCAAGTTTAAGAGATATTTAGAGAAGGGAGTATATCCTTTTTTTATGGAGGCAAAAGGACAGTATTACGACCGGTTAATAAATACTATAAATGTGATTATTGAAAGTGATTTAATGGCTATTGAAAACATTAACTATCACTCTTCATATAAGTTACGAAAGCTAATAACATTAATTGCCGACAGCGCACCATTTAAGGTTAATATTTCGGAGTTAAGCAGAAAAGCAGAATTAAGCAGGGACATGTTGTTGCGATTGATCAAAACATTGGACAGAGCTAATCTTATAACCAGCATAATGCAAAAAGGGGCACCTACAGGGCATTTGACCAAGCCCGATAAGATATACTTAAATAATACAGCATTGTTGTTTGCACTTAATACAAAAAATGAAATACAAACAGGAACAATCAGGGAAACATTTTTTATGAATCAATTGATATTAAAACACAAACTACACTCACTGCAAAAAGGGGATTTTATAATTGATAATAAGTATGTTTTCGAGATTGGCGGCAAAAACAAAACTAAAAAACAAATTGCAGGAATAGAAAATGCTTTTATTGCAGCTGATGATATTGAACATGGTTATAAAGAAACAATCCCACTTTGGTTATTTGGATTTTTGTATTAATAAATCTGGAGGATTTACATGGTCTTATGCCATTTCTCTCTCCTTCTTAATCTGGTTATACGCTGTATTTAATTTCTGAAATTTTTCTTTTGCAGCTTTAACTACATCTCCGCCAAGGTGACTTACCTTATCGGGATGATATTTTACTGCCATTTTTCGATAAGCTTTCTTAATTTCATCATCTGAAGCATCGGGAGTTATTTCAAGAATTGTGTATGCACTTGTTGTATCTTTAATAAACATTGATTTTATTGACTGGAAATCATGGGAACTCAATCCAAGATATCCGGCAATTTGATCAATCATTTTAACTTCCTTTTCATGAAAATGCTCATCTGCCATTGCAATACCAAAAAGAAAATGCAGAAGCTGTAATCTGGAAGCATATTCCATGTATTGCTTGATCTGTATGCTCACATCATAAACATTAATTTCTTGTTTTAATATCTCACGAAGCATACCTATATTTCTATTGGCAATTTGCTCTCCGAACTGATTAACAAAAAACTGTTTAACATAATCAAGTTCCGATCGCATAACCTTACCGTCAGCTTTCATAACTGAAGCGGCGAGAATAAGCAAACTTATACTGAAATCACCGGATTGAGTTCTGCCTGTAGCCTGACTGGGTTTATAGGCATATTCACCACCTTGCATTCCATCGAACATCGAACCAAACATAAAACCAAGAATACCACCGATAGGACCACCGAAAGCCCAGCCAAGACCCCCTCCTACCCATTTACCATAACCAGACCTCTTTTTACTCTTAGCTGATTTTTCATTGTTGTCATAAGGATGGCTATTTCCTGTTTGCTTTTTAGAAGTTGATTTCCCTTTATTCATAAAATAATATATTATAATTACTACTACTACTGTTGTTATTAAATAGGACATGTAAGTTATATTTTTGATTTGATTGTGCAAAATTACAATTCTATATTGAATGTTTATTGAAGTTTAAAATAAAAATCTCTGTAAAAGATTCAGAGATTAATAACATGATAATTATAAAACCGCTACACGGTTTTCGTTCTGTCAATACTTCATCATTTTCTACAATAATGTTTATCCTACAGACAAAATTGAAAAGTTACGGAAATCCATAAAAAAACCTCCCGAAACAACGCTCCGGAAGGTTTTCATTAGAGATATAAAAAATTTATTTTATATTCTCACTCATCGGTAACCCATAATCTTCAACCATTTTAATATCCATTGTTTCAAGCTGATCGAGAACAGGATTATAAATTTCAGGAATTACAGGAATATGAACTCCGGTAGTTTTTATTTTTCCTTCAAGCAACATATCAACAGCGCAGGCAGCCGGTAAAGCTACTGTTCTGGCAATTGAAGTATCAGTTTTTAAAGTTCCGAAATCCAACATTCTTGATTTAATAACTTCTCTTTTCCCGTCAGGATATTTAGCTACAAAAGTATGTTGCATAACAACCATATCTCTTTCATCTTCGCCTATCATCATTTTTGCTATCATTAAATCAGAAGTGATTTCAAATGGAGAATCTTCTTTTCTATTCATTTGCTCATCAGAAAATGAACCTATCCATTCTAAAGCAACAACAGGATTTGAATCTTCTGCAACACCAAGTTTAGCAGCAACTTTAGCTTTAATATTTTCAGAGTTATCAGCACCTATCATCTTTGCCATAAAACCGGCATAAGACATTCCTTCAACATCAAATTTATCATAACTCAAAAGATTAAGAGATTTGATTGCATCAATTATTTCACACCATTTATCATAACGGAAAGTACCCCTAAACATAGTATTAGTTTTTGGAATACCGTATAATTTAACATAAGGTAATGAATCTCTGTTCGGATAAACTTCCAACTCACCAACTTTTGGAAAATCAAGTTTTATTGGATTTTTAAATAAATTTTCAGTAGGAACATAAGTAACTTTACCGTTACGAAGGTATTTTCCATCGTTATTTCCGGCCATCACAACACCTTTTGGTGCCCATGAAAACTTATATTTAAACGGATTTTCTTCAACCTCGGGAGCAACAAGTGCACCACAGAATGAATAAAATTCTTCAATCTCACCATCTTTATCATGAACATTATCAATAATCTTCATTGCCGACATGTGGTCAATTCCGGGATCAAGACCAATTTCATTAAGAATAAGTATTCCAGCTTTTTTTGCATCTTTGTCAAGAGCATACATCTCAGGTTTTACATAAGAAGTTGTAACCATATTTTTCTTATGTTTAATGCAAATTTTTGCTACCATTAAATGATAAGCATAAGGCAATAAACTTACTGCCAAATCATGCTCAGCAATCATTTTATCAAGAGTATCTTCATCATCAACAGTCCATGCAACTGAAGCACCATTTTGATGTCCATCGATCATTTTATCGGCTTTGGATTTTGTTCTGGTAGCAACAGTAACAAAATATTCTTTTTGCAACAAATACTGAACTATTGGTTTAACAACCATTCCTGCTCCGAGAATTAATACTTTTTTCATTTTAGTTTTTTTTCAATTAATAATTAATTATTAAGATTTATAGTTTTGCTGTTATTTAATCATTTAATCATTCACGCATTTTATCATTTCAAATACTCTGCAATATATTTAAAATCAGGTGTCAATTCACCTTTATGCAGAATCATAGCTTTTTTTATTGGTTTTGGTAAATCCAATGATTCAAAAGGAACATTATAATCGGCAGTAACAATATCCTTAACGTATTTTTCCAGAGCATCTCCAAAAGAAATTGAAGATTCGCGAGGTAATTCGCTTGGCAAAATATCTACCGACATTATCAATAATCCATTTCCTATATATCCCATAGTTGGTTTTCTTGTAATTGGATCATAAACAAAAACAGGATCCTCAATCTCAGTTCCAATATGAGTACACTCAATTGATCCATCAGGATCGCAGGTAACATCTCCTATCACGGTAAGTTTAGGATTTCCGTCAGCATAAAGTTTTTCGAGATAATCCTTTGTAATAATTCTGGGATAACGATCGTCCCAATACATACAATTCATCAAAACACTGAGATGTGGAATATATTTTTCAAACTGATCTTTATATTTTTCGGGATGTGAATAATAATCCTGCAAATCAAAATCATTATTCGGGTCAATTGGCTCTGATAAATCCGACTCTTTAAAAATAACTTTATAAAGCACATTATCAGGTAAATTCGGAGTTTTTTGCAGTTCTAACAATTCTGAAGGGCTAACTTCTTTTATTGGTAAAAGAGCAGCAATTTCCTGTGCTCCCACGCTTACATTTCCGTATCCGGTAAAACCGATAGTAAGAGGTGTAAGTTCTTTTGGCAAACCATTAAGAGCAATTTCCTGTCCAACTTTCGAAATATCATTTTTGGCTTCTTCAAGAGAATTATATTTATGAGATTGTTTTAATTTAAGAAAAGGAGTATCAATTCCAAAATGATTTAATCTTAATCCCAGCGACCACAATGAATTAATCATTCCGGCGAGACCGGCATATTTACCAAAAAATATAAGTCTTTTTCCCTGATCATCAGAAATTCTCTCATACTCAATCAAATTACATTTCATCTCCATCATTTTCTTCAGCATCGGCATATTATATTCCTGACCTTTTATTACATGAGAAAAGAAAATATAAGTTTTATCAGTTTCAAAAAATGATAAAGGCATTTCTTTTACTCCAAAAATAACAGGAGCTTTTTCGAGATTATCAACAATTTTGGCATCTGATTTTAAAAACTCCTCATCTGTAAAAATTCGTTTTGGTGAAGTCATTACCAAGGCTTCTAAATCGTTTTCTTCGATAATTTTCTTAATATGTTTGGGAGTAATCGCCACTCGTCTTTCCATCACATATTTATCTTCATGTCTGATGCCAAATATTTTATTCATAATAATTTCATTAAATTTGTGCCTTATTTTTAAAGCGACAAACTTATAAAATTTTTAACATCAAAATTTATTTATTATGAAAAAACTCTTAACATTTTGCCTTATTTTTATTTCAACAATTTTGTTTTCTCAAAAATATGCTGAAGTAGCATTAACACCTCCAATGGGGTGGAATAGCTGGAATAAATTTGCTTGTAACATAAATGAAACTATTGTAAAGGAAGTTGCCGATGCGATGGTAACAAGCGGGATGAAAGATGCAGGATATGAATATATCGTTATCGATGATTGCTGGCAAATAGACCGCGACAGCATAGGAAATATTATTATTGATCCCGACAGATTTCCTTCCGGAATGAAATCTCTTGCAGATTATATTCACTCGAAAGGATTAAAATTTGGGATTTATTCTGATGCAGGGATAAAAACCTGTCAGGGACGACCCGGTAGCCGGGGATATGAATTTCAGGACGCAAGAACTTACGCTGCATGGGAAGTTGATTATTTAAAATACGATTGGTGTTATCATGGAAAACAAAACCCTGAAGCATCATACTCATTAATGCGTGATGCTCTTGCTTTAGCAGGAAGACCAATAGTTTTCAGTATTTGCGAATGGGGTTCAAACAAACCATGGTTATGGGCAAAAGATATAGGCCATTTGTGGAGGACTACAGAGGATATTTTAAATTGTTGGGATTGCAAAGAAGATTGGGGCGGCATGGGTTGGCCATTGATATTAGACAAGCAAGACGGGCTTGAAAAATATGCCGGTCCCGGACACTGGAATGACCCTGATATGCTTGAAGTTGGAAATAGCGGACTAACATTTATCGAATCCAAAGCACATTTCAGTCTGTGGTGTATGCTTGCCGCACCACTTATGGCAGGTAACGATCTTAGAAATATGAGCGAAGAAACCCGTGATATTCTAACAAATAAAGAAGTTATTGCTATTGATCAGGACGCACTTGGAAAACAAGGTTTTAAAATTATTGATGAAGGTGATTTTGAAATATGGAAAAAACCTCTTATCAATGGAGATATTGCAATTTGTTTATTTAACAGAGGTAAAAAAACAATTGAAAAAGAAATCATCTGGGATGAACTTAACATTTCTAAAAACTTTGAAATAAGGGATCTTTGGATGAAAAAAAATATTGGAAAAACAAATAATAATTTCAAAACAGAAATCGTGTCTCACTCTGTTGTTATGCTGAGATTATCTTTGAAAAAATTGTAAATAGTGGCTTTAAGAAAACGTCAATAACTTCGTTATGCTCGCATTTAAAACCAGTCATCCGTACGGACTCCTGATTTTAAATACTTCGCAAGCCTCGTTCTTGACGCCTTCTTAAAAGCCTCACCAAAATACTGAGTTTTCATACAGACAATAATTAGGTCGATAATTTTTTAAATTACATTCTCAATTTATCTACTTTTGTAGAATATATTAATAATCAATTTTAATCAAAAA
>JAIORY010000026.1 GCA_021107915.1 Bacteroidales bacterium
GATATACGAATTTGGCTGCTTAAAAGATTTTAGCTACTTTTGGTTTTGTTCAACACTGTATAAACGTAATGCGGGTTAAGTGCTTAAAGTTCAGCTTCTTACATTTATTAAACTTTTGTTTATAAGTAAAGTTAATTGCTTTTAAATCCGCACTACGTCAATACATATCGTTGGCGTTCATTGTAAAAGCCAACACACATTTAGCACATTTGGTTTTTTGCCGACACACAAAGCCAAAGAGAAAAAACCAAAAGAGCTAAATTTTGCCATTGCGCAAAAGAAAAGTGACATTGACAGATAGTATAAAGATTTTTACAAGTTACTATCAATTTTAAATACTAAATTTGTTAACATAAAAATTCCAAAAGGAGTGTGAAAAGATGTCTCTGGTTTAGTTAGATAGTGCAATGGAGACGTAGAAGTTGGTTTGGAAAATATAGGCGACTTGGATTATGTTATGGAGCTAATTGAGCAAGCATTTGAATAACAAGTTGAATTTAGTTAAAAATGAATCATTTTATTAACCATTTAAACTGGCAACAATGAATAAAAAAACATTTCTCGTTACAATAGTAATATTGATAGTAATAGGTGGTATTTATCTCGTGTCAAAACCAAAGGATTATAACAGTCTAAAACTTGGAATCTTTTTGTACACAGAGCATAAAGTAATTGATGAAATCAATACTGGATTTAAAAATGCATTATCACAATTCAGTTTTGAAGATAGTTTAGTGATAATTGAAAAAAATGCAAATGGAGACCAATTACAGCTTGAACAGATTGCAGAACATTTTATAAATGGTGATTATGATGCAATTTTTGTAGTTGGCGCACCAGCTATAAAAATACTAAAAGACAAACAGTGCAAAAAGCCTGTAATATTTGGTGGCCCCCCTTTCCCAGTAAAGTCAGGCTTTGTTCCTTCCCTTATAAATCATAACACAAATTTTACTGGGACTACATATTCACCTCCTACAGAAGCCATACTTGATATTTTTTTAGAAAGTTTTGATAAAGCAAAAAAGATTGCAGTTTTAAGGAATCCATCAGAACCTAATTCAGAAGCTGTATCAACCAGTTTTATGAAGAATGCGATAGACAAAAAAATCTCTATAGTAGATTTACCTTCTATGGATGGAGCAAGTGTTGATGCGTCACTTAGAAGCTTGACTCATAATAAAGTTGATGGATTGTTTATTCCGACTGACAATCTTGTCTACTCCATGTTGGATAAAGTAATTCAATCTGCTTCAGAAATGGACATCCCAGTTTTTAGCTGTACAAAAATATCAGTACAAAAAGGGGCATTATTTTCATTGGGTACGGATTACGAAACTGTGGGAGAGTTGTCTGCTCCTATTGCTGCAAGTATTTTAAACAAAAGTAAAAGTCCAAATGAAATTGATGTATTAGAGATTAAAACAGGAAAGATTTATCTCAATATTAGAAACAATAAAGCCCCATTAATAAATGAAAACAAGCTTTATAAAATTGAAGTTGTAAAATGAATATATTAAATCTAAACTTAATTATTGATGTATTAATTTACTCTCTTATTCCTTTGGGGCTTTGGATATCCTTTAGAATCATGCGTTATCCTGATTTAGCAATTGAACAAGTATTTGTCCTTGGTGGAGTTATTTTCGGATTAATCTCAGAGTTTACAACCAACCCATTAGCTATTGTACCTTTTTTTATTATCGCCAGTATAATCCTTGGGATTCTAATTAGCTTTTTCAGATATAGGCTTTCTTTAAACCCAATCATACTCAGCCTCATTTTTAGTTATATTTTTTTCTCTTTATCACTATTTTTAATGGGTCGCCCGAACCTATCTTTGCTTGAATACTATGAAAATAATATCCCCAAGAATACACTATTAGTATTTGCACTTAGTATTTTGATAGTATTATCCATTGCCTATCATTATTTTTTCAAATCAAATAAAGGCTCAAAAGTTATTGCTACTGGCTGCAATCCCGACTTGTCTAAAAGAATTGGTTTACAGTCATTTTTGCATGGAAGCATAGGTATCAGTATGTCCTATTTTATTGTTATGATTGGTGGTGCATTATATAGTTTAAAACTACGCAATGCAGACATTTCCTATGGAGGTGGCTTCTTACTAATGAGCATCTTTATAGTTTTAATTTGTCGATTGTTTATAAATCGTATTTCATTCATAAAGAATGCACTCGCAATAATATTCGCCACACTTATATACACAGTGATACTTCAATTTATCATTAGCTTGAATTTCCCATCTGAACTAACAAGGGGTTTTTATGCAATCATGCTCTTATTACTTGTCATTTTTTCACCCAAAAGTAAAATAAAACTATTTTAAGATGGATAACTCAATATTTATTCGAAATCTCGTTTTCAAATACACTCAGTTAGATGGTGATTTTGGATTAGGTCCGATTGCTCTTGACATTCCTAAAGGTAATTTGATACTATTTCATGGGCTGAATGGGTCTGGTAAAACAACCTTAGCTAAAATAATAACAAAACACTTAACAAAGAATGTTATTTATGATGAACTTATTATACCTGAAAAATCCTTTTATTACAATCAATTAATTGAAGAAAATATTTTCATAGAACTTACAGTTCAAGAACATTTAAAATTATTTTCAAAACAAAGTGTTTATAAGGTTAATGAGTTATTTGATTTATTTCCAGTATTTGATGAGTTGAAAGACAAATATCCAGATGAACTATCTGGAGGTCAAAAACAGTTACTTAGTTTTTGCACAATAATAAGTAAACCATTTGACATGATTGTTTTTGATGAAATTTTTAATCATCTTGATAAAGCAATATCCAATCTTGTCTTGCAAATAATTAAAGATGAACTTGTCAATACTCGCAAAATGACTGTTATACTTATTGCACACCATTACGATTTTATTAAACCCTTCTGCGAATTGACGGTTGAATTTAAAAATGGACTAATATCAAATATTGAATAATAGTATGAAAAACAATAAATTAAATAAAAACAATTATTCAACAGCTGATTATTTCAATATTCGTGCTCCTCGATATGCTAATTCAATTAAAACCTTTCCTTTTGCACGTAGTTTAGATTTAATTCCATATTGCTTTGCAATAAAGGATTTAGGCACAAACCTTAATTTTTTGGATGCCTTTTGTGGTCCTGGTTTTATTTCAAGTTCTTTATCTAATCTTAATCATAAATTCGTATTAGCTGATGTTTCTGATGAAATGATTAAAAGTTCAAGTACTAATCACGAATCATTCGTTGTGAAGAATGATTTTGAAAACTTACTTAACAAATATGGTAAAGGGTATTTTAATATAATTGTTTCACATGGTGGTTTTCATCATGCTGTAAGCTTAGTTAATAATAAAATTGACAATAATAAGACAATAGAAAAGCATAGGAATATTATCTCTAATTTATCTAAGCTACTTTCTAAAGATGGGATTTTAATTATTGCCGATATTCCAAATGACAATTATATAGAAGACTATTTACTTTCCGACAAACATTATTCTCTGTCACAATTTAAAGACATAGTAAGCTCGAAATCACTTCAGTTAATTTCTGATTCTCTAAAGATTAGTCTTGATAAAGCCTATAGTTTGATACAATTTCAAAATATTATCAAAAGCAAAGTACCTAACCAAAACCCACACCCGGTTCCTCGCTATTATTTTGATGAATATATTGCTAAGAGAACAAAATATGGTCACATAGCAATGTATCCTGATTTTATTGATATAAAATCACAATTTGAAAAATATGGCATTAAAAATATCGGTCTTTTCAATTATCATTCACCTTGGATATTTGAATCTAATAACGCGGCTGGTTGGTTCTTCAAAGAAAAATTCTCTATTGACCGTCCAACCCTTCCAAATGAAAACTCTGAGCTTGACTATATGATGTATGAAATTATAAATCAATATTTGGGTGTAAATAATTATAATGACTTTTCATTTGTAAATTGGGGAGTAACATATTCAATTTTCAAGAAATATGAGTAGCAATAATAATGAAATAAAAAATGTATATTATTTATATCTGCTGATTGAAATATTGGTATTTATTCTCAATACAATTTTATGGATAAAAGGTAACTTGTCAATAGATTATCATATACATTTTTCAGTTTATCTTATAGTAATTCCTGCTTTTTTCTATACTTTATATTTCGTTAAACCTTCTTTTAAAATAGCAAAATTCATTCACGACTTAATACACCCTTTATGGAGTACAAAAGCAAATAAAAGAAAAACATATGTGATTTTTGCAATAGTATTTGTAATTCCTATTATATACTTTCTTCTTCATTTATTCAATAATATTGAATACAGCATCCCAACACATATCTCACATTGGGGTATTTGGATAACAACTATAGGAGTATTCCTTACTGCACGAATCTACATGGAGCTTAAAGATAAGAGCAAGCATGATTACGATGAATTTTTTGCCGTTTTAATTGATTTTATGAATGAGTCCGTAGAAAAAAATAAAATTCTGCTCATTTTGCCAACATTATTTATTGGTGGGGTAAATTACAAACATCAAAACATTATACTTATTGATAAATTAAAGGAACTAGCTGAGCGAGATACTGTTGATTTAAAAATAGCAATTTTTGACTATGACATTAATCAAATAAAAAAGCTTAATGAGATTTGTTCGATAAAAGACAGTTTGGCAAATTATTCAGACATAGAACTTAATAAATATTCATTTACTCTAAAAGATATTGAAAACAAATCCCTATTAATAAAATTTCATAGAATTTGGAATAAATTTGGTGATAAAAACACACAAGCTGAAAAGGATTTCTATAAAAATCTAACAGATTTCATTAAAGAAATTGATAAAATTAATAGAAATCCTTCTAACCTATTTACAGTTGATAAGATAAAAGGAAATTATTTCTGCAAATATAAAGGTGTACAGCCTGCAGAAGGTCATAAAGATATATTTCTCTTCGCAAATGTTACTGAAAAAATGTTTTACCTTGGAAACGTAACTATAAATGGGCAGGAAAATGTAATTTTTGAAAATACAATAATTAAGGATATAGGAATTGGCAACGAATTTAATGCCATTTATAATGAATTTGTTAGTTCAAGAAAGTAAATTACTTTACTTATGACAAATAAATTCAATAACTTCATAATGGTCAAGCACATTTGCATTTCGCACATGCCAACGCTAATACCAAAAATTGCAAAAGAGCTTGCCCTGTCAGAGCCAATGGAAGAAAAACAACGAAACGCCAACACCTAAGCATATAAAAATCCCGTAGTGCTCATGCATCTACGGTTTTTATATGCATTGTTGAACGACACCAAAAGTAGCGGGGCTGGCTATTTCAGCAGATATGTGGTTTTAATAATTGTCGGGATTTTACAAATTTGAAAATTGGTATTTAGCAAGAGGGAAAATTGGTGAAAGATTTGTTTTATCATCCGGCTAAACGTTATAAACAAGCCATATTAAACAAAATCACTCATTAATTTTAACGTACAAAAATTACGAATAAAAAGGAGGCAACATGACTAAACAAGAAAAAAAAGAGGTGACGATTGTAGGTGGAGGTAGCAGTGCTCATATTTTGATTCCATTTCTTTCCGGAGCGGGTTTTACCGTCAACATTCTCACGCGAAGACCTAAGGAATGGTCCCCTAAGATCGATCTTCAATTGCACTCAATTCACGGGGAAACCCAGGAGGAGTTTAGTGGTTCCCTGACGAAAATCAGTGACAATCCGGCTGAGGTTATTCCACAGGCAAGTTTTGTGATTTTATGCATGCCGGTATGCAAATATCGTATTGCTCTTCATGGTTTGGCACCACATCTTGCGAAAGACAAAGAGGTGTTTGTTGGGGCCATTTATGGTCAGGCAGGATTTAACTGGATGGTTGATGAAATCAAGAAAAAGTTTGATTTGAGCAATATCACTACCTTTGCCATCGGCTTAATTCCGTGGATTTGCCGGATCATTGAGTATGGTAAGGTGGGAGTCACCTATGGTTGTAAGGAGTTTAATGTCGTGGCGGTATCACCGCCGAATCGTTTCTCTGAACTCAATAATCTTTTTCTGAAAAATATTTGCGAGCGATGGCTAAAAAAAGGGCATTTCCGACAGGCCGACAATTTTTTGTCATTAACTCTGTCTGTC
Organism: Bacteroidales bacterium; assembly: GCA_021107915.1. Lineage (GTDB taxonomy): Bacteria > Bacteroidota > Bacteroidia > Bacteroidales > JAIORY01 > JAIORY01. The sequence goes on from JAIORY010000026.1 coordinate 6,180, forward strand.
GACAACCAAATCATCCATCCATCGCGTTGCTACGGTTTGTTTCTCAAATACGACGGGAAATGGGCGAACAAAGAAGATATTCCCTATTTTTACCGCGACTATGATCAAAAATCAGCCGACCTTCTACAGGAATTAGACGCGGACTATTCTAAAATTCGAGAGGCCATCAAGATAAAATATCCTGAACAAGATTTTCAATACATGCTTGATTACCTGGGTCTAGAGCGACTCTCATACCAATCGGAAAACACCGACATTCGCGAATCATTCACGACATCACTTACGTTGGGAGCCATCAAACCACCAACCATTCAATTGGAAAGTGGCGAATGGATCATAGACAAGGATCATCGCTTCTTCACAGACGACATTCATTATGGTCTGTGCATTGCAAAGTGGATTGCTGACCAACTATCTCTGGACGTTCCCACCATTGACAGTATCATCGACTGGGCCCAGCAATTGCGCAATGAGAAAATCATCGAGGGAAATAAATTGTTATTGGGCAGCGAAAGCCTGACTACGGAATTCATGTCCGGCATTCCTCCGGTGTATGGACTCAACAGCATCGATGACATACTGGACTAAATTTGTTTTTATGAATATAGATTGCAAAACCGATAAATTTCCTAAAACCGGCCAGTTTATAACACATGCTAAATGTAATTGGGCGTATATGGTGGTTTTGAGAATAAATTACTATTATTAAACTTTAAAAATAATTGCGAGGTGTGGTGCATTAAATTTGCCCAACTACACTTAGCATAACCGTCAGACTATCTAAAACCCTTAATAACTTTGTAAGAGAGGAACAAAGATGAAAAAAATTGAATGTTTTAAAATAATTGGAATTTCAACTGAAACGACAAATGAAAACGGAAAATCAGCCAAAGATTTAGGAAAACTTTGGGGACGATTTTATAGCGAAAATATTCGGCTGATTTTGAAGTTTACGGTGCAAAATCTCAATACGGAATAAACTCTGAAGTTGAAATATACATTGCGATTGAAAAAGAATAAAAATATCTTGGGCGGCATTAAAATGAAAACAGCAAAAATTGTAACATGTGAAAATCTGACCGAAGCTTATCTGATAAAAGGCAGCCTCGCAAATGAAGGAATTGAAAGTTTCTTAACGAATCAGAATTTCACCAACTTAATGCCTCTATATAACAATATGTTAGGTTCAGGAATTCAGGTTATAGTTAATAAAAACGACTACTATAAAGCCAGAGAAATAATCAAGGAAAAACTTGACCCGAATAATACAGAATTAATATGCCCTTATTGTGGTTCAAATAACATCGGACTTGGACTTGGAAAACGAAAAGGACTTAAAATTTTTAATATGATAATTGCTGTATTATCTACATTTCCATTAGGAAATTTGAAACCAAAATTTTACTGTAAAAAATGCAAAGAAGAAATTAATTAAAATCAGCAAAGTATGTATCAATAAAATTTATCAATAAAAGTGAAAAAACCATTCTTCATAAAAACCATTTTAAGTGTTTCAATTTTATTATTGGTGTTTTCAATTGCTTATAGTCAGGAATGTGAGACCTCATTCGATTTTAATAATTGGACGATGGAAGGTACACCGGACGCTTATTGGAAAATATTAGATACAAATGATGTTATTGATACAACCGGTATTTTCCCAGCTACATTTTTTGTCAGTCAAAATGACGTGATCAATGTAAAAATCAGAGGTACAATCTCAGTAGAAACAAATTACGATGATGATTTTATAGGGATTGTTTTCAATTACCACAAGCCAACTCAACTTGCTGATGACAATCCATATAAATTCTTTTTATTTGATTGGAAAGCAAAAGAGGAAAGTACTCAGGGCTATCTGGCAAATGAAGGCTTTAGGTTATCCCGATACGATGGTTTCATAAGCCGGAATAATCAGAAAAAATATTTCTGGGGCAATGCTGAGGAAACTCCTATTCGAACTATACTTAACAAAAGATTTGGTGATACGCTTGGATGGAAACCTTTTCGGGATTATCAAATCGAGCTGATTTATACATCCAACCACATACGCATTTCAATTGATAATAAAATAATATTTAATTGTGCAGGTTGTTTCAAAGCCGGGAAATTTGGATTTTATGGTCTATCGCAAGGATATACACGATTCAGAGATTTTACGTATCAGAATTTTATTGATTTTATTCCTGAACCCGGTTCTGCTTGCATTGGCGATAGTATTTGGTTTTATCCCTACAATCCGGAATGTTGTCCTGTTGTGCCAGGGTTTATTGAGTTACTGGAATGGGATTTTGGAGATGGAGAAACAAGCACAGAAATTATTCCGAGCCATTTATACACTAATACCGGAGAGTATGATGTTGTATTAATCGTATCCAAAACTGATGGTTGTATTGATACAATTACTAATAAAGTTACAGTAAAACCTCTTCCTAATGTAAATTTGGGTGATGATGTAGAATTACCGGCATGTTCGCCAATAACATTAGATGCAGATAATCCCGGCTTATCCTATTTATGGTCAACAGGTGAAACTACACAAACTATTGAATTATTTGTTCTTTCGGAGGATACAACTGTTTGGGTTGTTGTGGATGAAAATGGATGTTTGGCAAGCAATTCTATTTTTATTGATGTAGTAGTAGTTCATAAGAAATTACATTTCCCAAATGCCTTTACACCTAATGGTGATGGGAAAAATGATTTCTTTGCTCCTGTTGGTTTTATTGATGATGTTTCATTATATCAGTTGTTAATTTATAACAAATGGGGTCAGTTGCTTTTTGAAAGCAACGATCCAAATTCTGGGTGGGATGGTAAATGTAACGGCAGGATTTCACCAACTGGAGTATATGTTTACAAAGTTGATTATAGCATAGAAAGAAGTT
>JAIORY010000399.1 GCA_021107915.1 Bacteroidales bacterium
AGGTGGGCATTTGTTTTAATTTTAAAGAGAAACTTTTAATGATTTGGATAAGCTTATTTACTGTTGTCAATTTAAATTAAAATCATAATAAATAGACTCACAACAAACGAATTTTATATTTTTGTTTGAAAATAAAAAATAGAAAATGTATAAAAATAATATAAACAGACGTTTGTTTATAAAAAAAACAGGTGTTCTGGGAACAGCAGTAATTCTTGGTGGTAGTTTGTTGCCAAAATTTTTGAAAGGAAATATTCTTCTTGACACTCCTGATATTTCAATTGTAAACGGAGTTAATTATTTTGAGAATACAATAAAAGCCGTTGAAGTGATAGGAGGGATGGGGAAATTCGTTTCCGCCGGTTCAAAAGTCGGCTTGCTTATAAATTCAGATTTTGAAAAACAAGGTGCCTATGTAAACCCTGATATTTCATTGGCAGTAATAAAAATGTGTATTGATGCCGGTGCTAAAAATATTACTTGTATCCAAAATGTAAAACAGGAATACTGGGAAAGAAGTAGTCTTGTAACAAATTTTCAAACTGAGCTTTCATCTCTGATCAACATTGAAAAGAATTTACCTCCTGCTGTTTTTGATGAGGAATATTTTACTGTTGTTGAAGAAATTCAGGGAGCTGTTTCTCTCAAAAATCCTGAAGTTGTTAAAGCACTTTTTGATTGTGATGTATTTATAAATATCCCAATTTCCAAACATCATACTTTAACACATTATACAGGAGCTTTGAAAAATATGATGGGAGTGAATACAAGAAAAACTAATGTTGGTTTTCATCTTGATTCAGGAAAAAGAAATGATCCTGAATATCTGGGTCAGTGTATTTGTGATGTTAACCTTATTAGAAAAGCTGATTTGGTAGTTGTTGATTCAACAGAATTTTTCATTACAAATGGACCTGGAGGTCCCGGAGAAATAAAAAAAATTGATAAAATTATTGCTGGAACCGATATTGTTGCTTTAGATGCTTTGTGCTGCACATATTTAGATTTTGTACCGGAAGATGTTATGCATATCGTTAAATCCAATGAAGCAGGGTTGGGAGAGATAGATTTTACAAAATTAAATATCAGGGAGGTAAGCTAATTTAATAATGGTACCAATAAAATTGTATTAGAACATAAATAATAGACTTTTTTATATGAGATTTTTATTTACATTTTTTGTTTTTCTTATCCTTTTTAATACCTATGCACAGGAAGCAGATATTTCTTTACTCCTTCCAAATTTAATCGAAAATGGAAAATGGAAAAAGAACCCTGTAGTTGAAAGATATTCAGATGACAATCTGTATAATTTGATAAATGGAGGTGCTGAAATTTTCTATGAATATGGTTTTGTTGAAGTTATCTCAGGAAAGTATCAAAATAACAACAGTTCAATTGATGTTGAAATTTATAAAATGAAAAACGATGCTGCTGCTTATGGTATTTATTCTTTCAACAGAAATAATGGAGAAATTCTTGAAATTGGAAATGAAGCCGTTCTCAATACTAATTATATTGTCTTTTGGAAAGGAGAATATTTCGTTTCTATTTCTAAAGATAATTTAGAAACTACCGGTTCATTACTGGAAGTTGCTTTGGCGATAGATGAAAAAATTCCATATTTCGGATATGCACCTGATATTATTGATAAGCTTCCTGATAAAGATTTAATGAATAATAAAATAAAATTTCTTTCAGGAAATATTGCCTTAAATAATATTTATAATTTCGATTATAAAGATATTTTTGAAATTAAAGAGGGCGTTTATGGAAACTACGGCAATTACGAGTTATTGTTAATTAAGTATAAAAATAGCGAAAAATCAAATCGGCAATTACATAGTGTTCGTAAAATAATTGAAAAAAAATCCAAATTTAACAACATAACTAATTATACATCCGGGTTTTATTTTAATGATAAAAAGCAAAAAACAATATACATAGGCGCATCAGAAAATTATATTTTTATTGTGATATTAATAAAAGATATCGAAATGTCAAAAAAAATTATTACTTTAGTTGATCGAATTTTGAACAAACTTTAAAATATATTATTATTAAAAAGATAATTTTTATATTGATTATTTTAGTGAGCACTTTGACTTTAACTGCTCAATATTTTCCTTCTTTTATTGGAGTACGCTCAGGTGTTTCTGTTCCATATTCAGACTTTGGAACCGGAACATCAGTTTCATCAAACGGATATGCCAAACCAGGTACAAATTATATAATCGAAGCCGCACACTTTTATTCAAAGTATGGTGGTATTGGCGGACTTGTTGGTGTAAATGTTTTTAATATTGATATTGAGAGACTTGGTGAAGAATATGTTCTTGATAATCCTTTCCTTTCTAAAGTAACAATTGAAACTCAGCCATACATTGTAAATATATATCTTATTGGACTTTACTTTAATGCTCCGGTTAATAATACTTTAATCAGTTTTACAAGCAAGCTGATGGCCGGAAATCTTTGGGTGAGAAATCCCGACTATATTTATCATTATGAATATTCGCATGTTGCCTCATACTCTATCGGACAGGTAAACGAAAGACAATCACAATTTGTGTTCTACTATGGAATCGGTGCCAGAGTTGATATAACAAAAAACCTTGGCATAAATTTTGATTTTGATTATGTAGGTTCTAAATTTGAATTTGATTACCGCTTTATGAGCCAAAACTATAAAATCAGAAAACGAATTTCGTATATTTCAATGTCTCTTGGGATTAATTATTATTTTCAATCCAGATATTAAAATCTTTCTTATTTCGGTAACGCCATTCCAATATCAACTGAAATACCAAGGCTGAATGTTGCAAAATGCATATTTAATTCTTTATCATTACCATTATCTTTAGTAATAAAATACCATGTATGATATGCAGGTGAAAAAGAATATGAAACAGATAAATATGGTTTTACAATTAAGTTAGGGCTGTACTTTTTATTATATCCAAATTTCAAAAATACTTTTAAATCTCTAATGTATTTGTCAGTAATAATATAATTATCCTTAGCAATTTTATTGTTAGAGATTATTGCTGTTTTATTGTAAACAATACGATCTCCATTAAATTGAGTAAAAAAACCCATTGATAATCCAAGTCTGAAAAACATTTTTTCTCTTTCCTGTCCAATATATACGTAAGCTCCTTTATTGCACACTCTTCCTTCCTCAGCTATATCGTAAACTACCGAAGAATCATTATTGTATTCATAAGTTGCCTGATAATTCTGATCTAATGAATTTTCCCAATATCCATATCCAAACCCCATATATATTTTATTTTTTAAGCGAAATTTAAATCCGATACCGGCATTCAAATTAAATAAACCTCCGTTTCCGCTAATAGCATTTATTAGTTTCTGTGGAATAAACAGATGAGTATAATTTGTTCCGGCATTAAGCTCACAGGCAAAGTCGGGATATTTATTTTTAACCTTATTTCCTTCAATTGATGAAGTTATTTCTTTGCCTACTTCCTCTACTTTTCTATTTTCAATTTGTATTTCACAAAAACGTTTCAAGACATTATTATTATCATCCAAATACTCCTTTGAATAATAATGTATGTTATTACAGCAATATGCATTTATTTGAGAGGGTAGGAGTTTTTCTATTTGTATTATGTTTGAGTTTTTTTTAGAATAAGTAAATGTTATAAAATTTACTGATTGAAGTTTGTACTCTTCTTTAATATTACCATAAACCGTATCATTTTCTAATGTGATGATATAATCATTAAAAATTTGCTGAGAGAATATTTGTAATCCGCCGATAAAAAGAAATAATATAAATAAAGATAGTTTTTTCATTAAGCTTAGTTTTACTTATTTAATAAATCATCAATATGATTGTATTGCAAATATACTTTTTATTGCTGATAATTGGTTTTCTATATCATTATATATTGCTAATCATGTTTATTTTTATTAATATTGATGATTTTATTTAATCTTTATTAACAGAAATACAGTTTGTTACAATGCTATAGTAATTTGTAATAAATAATAATCTAAAAATAAAACTACATTGTCTTGCATAGTACTAATAAATGTATTATGTTTGCAGCATGAATTTAGATAAAACAAAAGCTCAAATGAGAAAAGGGGTTTTAGAACTCTGTATTCTTTCTATAATATCAGAAAAAGATGCTTATGCTTCCGATATTATCAATAAGTTGAAAGATTCAAAATTAATAGTAGTAGAGGGAACATTATATCCTCTGCTTACAAGATTAAAAAATGATGGTCTTACAACTTATAGATGGGAAGAATCTAAGGAGGGGCCTCCCCGAAAATATCATAAAATCACTGAAATAGGAATGAGCACCCTTAAGGATTTAAGTGACAACTGGCATGAAATGACGAAGTCTATTAATGCTATTTTAAAAAAACATAAAACAATGCAGTAGATAAAATTCATGAATTTTATCTACTGAACAAAAAAAATTAATTTTAAAAATAAAATTTTCAATCATGAAAAAAACATTTAATATTAACATTAGCGGGATAATATTTCATATAGATGAAGATGCTTATGAAAAGTTGAACGCATACTTAAAGAGGCTAAAGCAGCATTTTACAAGAACTGATGGCAGTGAAGATATTATTAAAGATATCGAAAGCAGAATAGCCGAATTACTTCAGGAAAAAATAACGGATAAAAAACAAGTAGTTTCTTTAAACGATATTGATGAAGTAATTTCAGTTATGGGCGAACCTTTTGAATTTTCAGAAGAAAATGAGAAAACCGAAAGTCAAAAATACTCACGCCAAACATACAAACCCAATTATGGCAAGCGATTATATCGCGATACAGAGGATCGTATTTTAGGTGGAGTTTGTAGTGGTATTGCGGCTTATTTCAATATTGATTCATTATGGGTAAGATTAGCATTTGTTGTTGCTGCATTTTCAGGATTTGGATTTTTGATATATATTGTTTTATGGATAGCTATTCCCGAAGCACGAACTACAAGGGAAAGACTTGAAATGAGAGGTGAAGAAATTAATATCTCGAATATTGAAAAATCAATACGTGATGAATTTGATCATATAAAAACTAAAATCAACGATTTAACCGATCAGGCTAAACAAACATATAAAAAAAAAAGTGGCGTTCATAGATCCTTTTTTGAAGAAATTCTGAATGCATTTATAAGCATTTTTAAAGGTATTTTAAAAGTAATTGTCGTACTTATAGGAATTATTTTAGTAATAATCGGTTTTAGTTTGATAATTACTTTTTTTGCTGCATTTTTCGGTTGGGGTGGATTTGTCATTTTTGGTCATCACGATTTATTAGCATTCGATTTTCCATTTTTCTTTGATCTTATGCTACCCGGTGATAACCCCGGTTTATTTAAGGCTTCAATAATGATGGTTTTAGGAATCCCGCTACTTATGTTGCTATATGGCGGAATTCGTCTTATTTTTGGTGTTAAAAGAACCAGATTTGTTGGCATGACTGCTTTTAATGTTTGGCTTATTGGTTTAATAATTCTTGTTTATTTCAGCTTTACTACATATAAGAGTTATAGGTCTGATGCAACAGTAGAAACAAATATTGAAATTACTCAACCGATTTCAGATATTGTATATTTGAGTATTTATAATGATGGGTATTTTGATACATTTGATCATGATGAATCCTTTGAAATTGATGACTGGAATATGATAATTACCAATGAGGGTAATTATTATCTCCTTCCAACTCTGGAAATTAAAAAAAGTGATTCGGAAAAATTTGAATTAATTGAATATTCTTATGCCAGAGGAAGCTCACGGATTGATGCAAAAGACAGAGCCGAAAACACAGAATATGATATTGCACAAACTGATTCGTCATTTATTTTTGATCCATATTTCGAAATTAGTGATAATTTACAATGGAGAGGACAAGAATTAAATTTGGTGTTAAAAATACCTGTTGGAAAAAAAATTCATTTTGCTAATGATTTCCATACAATCATAAATAATTATTATTATGATTTTTATTACGGGAACTCCGGGAAGACATTTATTATGACAGATATGGGCTTGAAAGAAGTTGAAGAAAAAGAGTTATCTGAAATTCAACAATAGCCATTGATTAAATTTAAAATATATGATTATGATTTAAGATTTTGATGTTTATTATTTGTACTATAAATCCGCAAATAAAAATAATATAGCCGCGAATGCGCGAATAATAATAAAATAGAGATTGTTTTTTCGTTTCAATTTTCGTGTTTTGGTGTTTTTGTGGCATTTTTTATTTTTGGCTTTTCGGATGAGACTCAATGTTGTTACCAAAACTTAAAATTTTTTATCAGAAATAGTTTCCTAAGTTTTTTATACTTTTACGCTATAAAATTCAATGTAAAAAATTTGGGTAAAACTTCTAATGCGTAATAGTATCATTAAAATAGTATTCTTTTTAATTGTATCAATTATTTTATTGATTCCTGAAGATAATTCTATTAAAAATTCAACTTCGGATATTTATCTTCCTGCACACAATTTATACCCTGTCAGGCAGATTGAACAAATTGTTGTTTCAATAATTCCTGAACAGCAAACTTATTTTAATTCCGAAATTTCAACAATAAGTACTACAAAAATCATAAGCATCGGAAAAGTTGAAAACATTAATTCACGTAAAGTAAAAAATCTCAATTACAGCAAATCAGATAAAATCAGTAGTTCAAAAAAAATTACATACTCTAATAATAAAAAAAATTACAATTTTCTTCATAATTATTATAATACAGATACTTATTTAAGTTTTTATTTTGATAATGACATTTTTAATAACACGGATTATTACTACACAAACGGAATTAAATTTGAATTAATTAATCCCATTTTTTCATATTCTCCCATAATGAGGTTTCTATTGTCTTGTCCAGGCAATTCAATAAATTATTACGGGATATCGTTAGTTCAAAATATGTACACACCAACAAATCCTGATCTTGGGGATATTATGATAAATGATCGTCCTTTTGCTTCTTATTTGTATTTGGGTCATTTTAAAATTTCCAATGATGCTTTTAACAAAATTCGATTTACTTCAGAGCTTGATATCGGGGTTATTGGTCCGGTTTCCCTTGGCGGATATTTTCAAAGTACAATTCACGAACATGAACCTTTAGGATGGAAATATCAGGTGCAAAATGATGTTTTGGTAAATTATAAAGTTGAGATTGAAAAAGGCTTATTAAGTTATAATAATTTTGAATTTAACGGACTTGCAAATGCTTCTCTCGGTACTGTTTACACAAATGCATCAATTGGTTTTACAAGCAGATTTGGAAAGTTTGAAGCATATTTTGAGGACTTAGATATTACACCATATTCCAAAAACAATAAGACAGGCGATAAATTCAGATATTATTTTTATTTAAAAGGGCGTGCAAATTTTATTGCTTATGATGCTACTTTACAAGGTGGTGCAATCAACAGGAATAGCACATATATCATTAATAGCAAAATACTAAATCGAAGTGTTTTACAAGCTTCGATGGGATTTGTTTTTGCATATAAAATATTTAGTTTTGAGTATGAGCAATTTTTTCTTAGCCCCGAATTTAATACAGCTCGACCTTTTTTATGGGGAAGCGTAAAGACATCGTTTAGCTTATGAATATTTCTTACTACAACTTTCCTGATTTTTTGTTAATATTTTTCGGTATAGCTATTTTTAGCTTATTTATTTATGCAGGAATAATTTCATTGATGGAAAAAGAAAAAAAGGCTGCAATAAATTTTTTTCTAATAGGAATTATTGTCCCTCTTCCATTTCTTATTACAGGATTTTTTGACTTCAACTATCATGCTTTAATTTCAATTATTTTATTGTCGTTGATATTTATTTTATTGATGATATATTTTATCCCTATTCATTTTACAGCAAAAATTCTTGATGTTTTCCCAAAGGTTAGAATTGATGAGAGAGACACAATGTTTTCGCGAAACAAATTACAAAAAGATTCCAAAAATTATAAAGAATACTATAAAAACAACCCTGATAAGTTAAAATTTGATGAAGAATTAAAAAACAATCCGGGTCTTCTTGCAGAAGAATCAAGTAATTATGATCCTTTTATGTTTTCATCTGCAAATGCAAGTTTTTATACTGTTGATGCACTTAAATTAAAAGTTGACGGAATAATATCTTCAAAAAAAATAAACTCAAATCCCGAAGACATTTCTATATATATTAAAAACTGGACAAAAAAGCTGGGTGCATTAAATGTGGGTATCACCGAATTTAAAGATTATCATAAATACAGCTATCTCGGCAGAGATAAAAACTACGGTAATAAAGTTATTCTTAATCATAAATTTGCAATTGTTTTCACTGTTGAAATGGATTTTCCGGTAGTAAAATGCGCACCATCTGCTCCAACAGTTATGGAGTCGGCACAGCAATATCTCGCTGCCGGTGCTATTGCTGTTCAGTTAGCAGAGTTTATTCGTCAACTTGGTTTTCCGGCAAGGGCGCATATCGATGGTAACTATGAGCTTGTTTGCCCTCTTGTAGCAAAAGATGCCGGGCTTGGAGAAATTGGCAGAATGGGATTGCTTATAACACCTAAACATGGACCAAGAGTTCGTATTGCTGTCGTAACTACTGACATTCCTTTAATTTCTGATAAAAGAACATTTGACCCAACAGTAATAAATTTTTGCAATATTTGTAAAAAGTGTGCGACAAACTGCCCTACAAATGCTATTTCACATGATGATAGAAAAATCATTAGTGGGACTGAACGCTGGCAAATAAATCAGGAATCTTGTTTTCATTTTTGGACAAAATGTGGAACCGATTGCGGTAGATGTTTAAGTGTTTGTCCGTATTCGCATCCTAATAATTTCCTTCATAACATTATAAGATTTGGAATAAAAAACTCTGGTATCTTCAGTAGTATTGCATTATTTTTTGATGATATTTTCTATGGCAAAAAACCAAAAACAAAAACACCGGCTACATGGATAAAAGTAA
>JAIORY010000407.1 GCA_021107915.1 Bacteroidales bacterium
TACCTCTGTGCCAAATGTAAACCATAAGATTATCTTCTTTACTCCTGACTTCAGGTGTGAGGTAATCAAGCGATAGACTATTCCATTGTCCTTTTGTAATATCTTTTTCAAATGTCTTTGCTATATATTTATAATTTTTTCCTTGGTGTTGAAAAGTAATAATTAAAACAGGAAAAGCTTCAGAATAACTTTCAGGAAGATAAATATTTACTTTTGCGCGTATCCATGCGAAATAATCTTTAGTGAGTTCTTTAAATTTTATATTGATTGCGGGTGAAAAGTCTCTGCGATTATTCATTTTTAATGACCCGTTTCCCGAAAATGTAATCGTATCATAATATTGTTTTTCTTCAAAATCCCAAAATCCTAAAATGCTTTTATTAAAATCTTCTTCGTTTTTTAATTGCTCGCTCGATTCAACTGATCGTTCAACTAACAGAAGTTTTTCATCGTTTTTATCAACAGTAGTTTTCCCGAAAACAGCAAAATAATACTCTTTTGTCATCCGCTCTTTTTTTATTATTCCTTTTTTAAATTGCCAACTTTGAAAAAGATTTAAAATAATAAGAAGAAAAATGATAGATAAAAATATAGTTTTTATTATCCTTTTTTTCTCAAGAATATCTTTAATAAAATATCCTAAAGGAAAAGCCAAAACAGAATATACCGGAATCATTGAGCGCGCACTAAAACTACCTCCTGCGTACCACCAACACGACCAACTTGAAATTATCCACAAACTGAAAATAAAAAACAGAAAAAAGGGATAGAATATTTTTTTATTGTGTTTGTACAAATTATAAAAACCTATAATTGAGAATATCATTACCGGAGTATAAATAAACCATCCTTTGCGAAAGCTGAAAAGAAATTTTGCTGTGTAGGGAGCAAAAAGTTCGAGACCCTCGCCGGGATTTGGATATGAATTAAAAAATAATTGTCCGGTTATAAGTTTCCAGTAAACTAACTGTGGAGATATAACCAACAAGCCGAAAAGAATCAGAATCACAAGATGAGAAAAATTCTTTTTTATGATGATGAGTTTTTCTTTCAAACTGTTTTTATCATAAACATTCCATAAAATCGGGATTAAAACGCAGACCATTGCCGAAGGCCGGATTAGAGTAATAAGCCCTGTTGTAAGTCCAATGATGATGGCATATTTAAGTTTCTGTTTTCTGTGCCAGATAATAGTGCTCCACAATAAAATTGCAAAAAGCGTAAATAAAATATTGTGCGAAAGTAAAGTGCCGTCAATAGCTGCAAGATGAAAAAAGTTTGTCCCGACAACAATTATCAATAAAATTATTGAAGTTATTTTATCAGAAAAAAAGTTTAATAAAACTTTGCGAAAAATAAACAATCCGGCAATTATCCAAATTAATCCGCCAATTGTAATTGAATATTGGAAAGGTGCAGATAAGCCGTCAAGCGGAAAACCTGTAATATTTGCAATGATATATCCAACAAAAAAGAAAGGAGCATAAACAACTGAAAGTCCCATTGTGTATTTTATTGCAATACTTCCATCTGTTGATTGAACTAGTTGATAAAGTGTGCCGGAACAATCGTATTGCTCGTTGAGTTGTTTTACCCATTCTAAGCTCGAAAATGAAATATCATGAAAAATATATTCCGCAGGCAGATATAAATAATACCCAAAAACATCCCATGTAAACATATTATCAGGCAAGGTAATAAATCTAAAGACCACTATTAAGGCAGCAAGTAGAATAGTTATAATAATTGAGTTGCTCTTTTCGGAAAAATATTTCATCTTATTCTTTTAACTTCACGAAAATAATAAAATTAGTGCTAATCAGTGAAATTAGTGTCAGAATGAATCCGCTTGCGGATTTAAGGTAAGGAAAAGAAATCCCAAAATAATAATAATTAGTGCTATTTTTGCCAATGTTTTTTTTCTTTTTGGAGTGGACTCATAATTAATTTTTTTAAATCTGTGAATCTGTGGCAATTTTGTTATAACAATTTATAATGTGTCTTTTTTTAATTTCACCCCATTAAAATATTAGTAGAACCAATAATATAAATCATTAATGAAATTTACAACAATAAAATTAGTTTACTTTTCGCCTACAAATAATACAAAAAAGATTGTACGATCAATTGCAAGCGGCACAGGAATAAATTCAATTAATGAAATTGATTTGACTCATCTTTCAAAAAAATCAATTGAACAAATCGAAATTAAAGATCAATTAACAATTATCGGAGCACCGGTTTATCGGGGAAGAATATCTGAAGATGCAGCCGAAAGATTAAAAAATCTAAAAGCCAAAAATTCACTGGCTATTGTAATTGCAGTTTATGGAAATAGAGGATATGACGATGCACTCATTGAGTTAAAAAATATTGTTGAGGAAGTTGGATTTGAAATTCTTTCGGCAGCAGCTTTTGTCGGAGAACATTCTTTTTCAGGAAAAAATAAAGAAATTGCCCATGGTCGTCCTGACAAAGACGATTTAAATTTTGCAATTGATTTTGGAAAACAATCTTATAAAAAACTGGTGTCATCTAATGATTTTACTGAAAACAAAAATCTGAATATTCCGGGTAATTTCCCTTATAAAATAAATGATAAAATGCCAGCACTTGCACCTGTTACAATCGAAGAAAATTGTACTAAGTGTGGAAAATGTGTTGAGGTTTGTCCCGTAGATGCTGTGAAACTAAATCATAAAATAGTAACTGATAAAACTATTTGTATTCTTTGTGGTGCATGTATTAAAAACTGCAAAAATAATGCAAGAGAATTTAATGATCCGGGATTAAAAAAAATGATTGATGGTTTGTTTACTGTTTGCCAGAAAAGAAAAGAACCAGAATCTTTTCTCTGAAAAAGATTACCTTATGAATAATGAATCCTTAAAATTCAATAAACTTATCATTTTCTATTTCTCAGGAACGGGAAATGCGAAAAAATCATCAGAGAGGATAATTGAAAATGCAGAAGAAAAAGGCATTGAAACGGAGTTGGTTAACATCAGCAATAAAACAAGAATTGATAAAAACACTTTATTTTCAAAAGATACTTTGTTAGGATTTTGTTATCCAACTCACGGGTTTAATGCTCCACCATTAATTTTAAAATTTCTGAGTAGTTTTCCAAAAGGCAAATCTGATATTTTCGTACTGAATACAAGAGCTGGAATGAAATTGTATAAATTATTTCTTCCGGGAATTGGCGGTCTTGCACTTTGGCTTCCTGCATTAATGCTTTTTTTCAAAGGTTACAAACCAATTGGATTTCGTCCGGTTGACATGCCTTCAAACTGGATTTCACTACATCCCGGATTAAGGAAAAAAGTTGTTGATTCAATTCATAAAAGATGGAAAAGAATCTTGGGGAAATTCAGTAATAAAATATTAAGTGGCAAAAAAGTTTTTAATGGTTTTTTCTGGCTTCCGATTGATATTGTATTAATTCCTATAACGATATTGTACTATTGCATAGGGCGATTTTTTTTGGCAAAAACATTTTATGCAAATTATAATTGTAATATGTGTGGTAAGTGTATAAGAGAATGCTCTGTTGGTGCGATAAAAAAAGTAAGTGGTCGTCCATATTGGAAATTTTCCTGCGAAAGCTGTATGAAATGTATGAACAATTGTCCGCAAAGGGCAATAGAAACAGCTCATGCTTTTACGTTTTTATTGTGGTGGTTTATTTTTTCAGTGCTTCCTTTTTTTATAACTATCAATCTGAAAAATGTAAAGTTTTTTGAGCCTTTGTTTGAAATTATTCATTTTAGGGGAGTTTTTGATATTTCCTCAGTTTTATTTGGGTTTATCTCAGTATTTCTTGCGTATCATTTATTGCATTATTTATTAAGATTTAAATTCTTTAATTATATTATTACCAAAACTTCCCTAACTCATTATAAATTTTGGAGAAGGTATAAAGCAGAGTGATTTTAGATTTAAGATTTTGATGCTTTCGATATTTTACTCAAGTTTTCATAGATGTGGATGCTATTTATAATTTAATATTCTCAAAATATCTATCAAATAATAAAACTTTTTTCACATCTTTAGGATTAAAAAGAAATGGTCGGACATCATTAGCCATCAAATTCAAGTCTATTTGTTTTAATTTTGACAATATTTCAGCTTTTATTTCTGTAGCAGTATCAATATTTAATTTTTGTTTTAAATATTCATAATTTGGAGTTATGTTTTTCCCCAATAAAAAAACAACATCAAAAAAATCTCTTCCCTTATTACGCGGGCGATTAATAATTGCATATAGCTTTTGTGACAGTAAAATATCTGCCGGGGTTCCGGCCATTTCTGTAAAAACATCAAATTTATTAATCAATTTCCATTCCGGTTTATAATTAAAATGCTGTGATTCTGTATCCAGTCGTATTAGTATTTTTTCTTCGCGATGACCGCTTAATCCAATGTTTTGTAGTAATTCAGGAAACCTGATATAGCAATGATAAGCACCTTTATATACATTATGTATTTCTACCTGATATCCTTCCAATTTTAGCTTTTTGCTAAGGTGTTTTGTAATATATGCAAATTCAACTTCGGATAAATTTATATTATCAAAATCCAAATCTTCAGAAAAACGATTATTGTTATAAAGGATGCGCAGTGCTGTACCTCCCATAAAAATTAATTGGTTTGCATTAGGACCATTGTATATTATATCAAGAATTAATATTTGCAAGTATTCTCTGAGCATAAACCTTTCAAAACCCCATAATTGTTTCGGATAATATGCCTTAATATTGTCTAAACTAAGCATTCAAATATTCTTTAAAAATTTTTATTCTTTTGTCCATTGTAATTGAATTGTACATTGTTAGATAACTATCCAGTTTTTTTATATCAATCAATTTTTGTATTGCCGTTTTATCTATTCTTAAAGAATTAAAATCAGAAACATTATCTGGTTTAACCAGATAACAATAATCCAGAATCATTTTTTCGGGTTCTGCCATTCTTATTGTATGATTATTAATATTTACCAAATGATATCCAAAAAATAAGGATGGTTTAATGTTTTTATATTCAAAATTCCCTAATGGAGAATTAAATGAGGTTGTTTTAAGAGTGCATACTGAATTTATTGTGAACACACCTTCAGGAATTAAGTTGTAATATGAAAAGGCTGATTCTAAAGAAATATATGATGGTTTGTATAAATAATTAGAAAGGTAATATAAAAAAGCTTCTCCTTGCGGTTGATCACTAAAACAATAATAACCTCTTCTGATTTTTATAATATACCCTTTTTTCTGCCAGTCAACAAGCCTCTTGCGGTGAAAAGCAGGGTTTATCTTAGTTATATCGTTATAGCTAAAGACAGAAAAATCTTTAAGATGTTCTTTAAATTCAATATAATTCATATTTATTTCTTTTAGTTGTCAAAAATAGCAACTTTTGGAAATAAAAACAAATTTTTATGAATTATTTTTTACTTGATACTGATTAGGTTGCTAACCTTTTTTTAGGTTAGTAACCTTTGTAGTTAAATTCTGGATTCTTGATATTAAATTAATGACTAAGCTCTTTTTTTAAATAAAAACCCGTATAACTTTTTTCGTTTTCACATATTTCTTCGGGAGTACCTTCGGCAATAATTTTGCCACCACGCTCGCCACCTTCAGGTCCAAGGTCAATTATATAGTCTGCTACTTTTATAACTTCCATATTATGCTCAATTATAATTATAGTGTTTCCCTTGTCAACAAGGCGGTTCAACACATCAAGCAATACTTTTACATCTTCAAAATGTAATCCTGTGGTTGGCTCGTCAAGGATGTAAAGGGTTTTTCCGGTGTCGCGTTTCGATAGTTCTGAGGCAAGTTTTACTCTCTGAGCTTCACCACCAGAGAGTGTTGTAGATTGCTGACCGAGTGTAATATATCCAAGTCCGACTTCTTTCAGGGTTTTTATTTTCTGAAGAATGAAGGGAATATTTTCAAAAAAATCAACTGCTTGGTTGATGGTCATTTCAAGAATATCATTAATAGATTTCCCTTTATATCTAACTTCAAGGGTTTCGCGATTATATCTTTTGCCGTTGCACTCTTCGCAATGGACATTTACATCCGGCAAGAAATTCATTTCGATAACTCTAACCCCGGCTCCCTTACATTTTTCGCATCGACCACCTTTTACATTGAATGAAAACCTTCCGGGTTTGTATCCTCTTATTTGTGATTCGGGGAGTCTTACAAATAATTTTCTTATCTCATCAAAAACTTTGGTGTATGTTGCCGGATTCGATCTTGGTGTTCTGCCAATAGGTGATTGGTCTATTTCAATTACTTTATCAATATTTTCAATTCCTTCTACTGATTTGTATTTTAAAGGTTTTTTAACAGAACGATAAAAATGATGACTAAGAATAGGGTAGAGGGTTTCATTTATCAGAGTAGATTTTCCGCTTCCCGAAACTCCTGTAATACAAATCAGTTTGCCGAGAGGTAACTTTAAATCAACTTTCTTGAGATTATTTCCTTCAGCACTAAAAAGCAAGATGTATTTACTTTCGCCGTTTCTTCTTACTTCGGGGATTTTAATTTCTTTTTCTCCGCTAAGGTAATCACATGTAAGAGTGTTGCAATCAGACATTGTTTTAGGTGTTCCTTGTGCAACAATTTTACCACCGTGTCTTCCGGCTCCGGGACCAATATCAACCACATGATCGGCAGCAAGAATAGTTTCTTTGTCGTGCTCAACAACAATTACCGAATTACCAATATCCCTGAGTTCTTTAAGAGCTTTTATCAGGCGGAGGTTATCCCGCTGATGCAGCCCGATGCTGGGTTCATCAAGAATATATAGGACATTTGTTAGCTGAGAACCAATTTGAGTAGCAAGCCGGATACGTTGTGCTTCACCACCTGATAAACTTCTCGTTGGCCGGTTTAAGGTTAGATAGTCAATTCCTACATCCAGCAAGAAACTAATCCTGATGCGTATCTCACGAATAATTTCTTTTGCAATGAGTTTTTGTTTTTCAGATAATTTTGATTCAATATTTTCGAACCATTCAGATAATTTGATAATATCAAAATTTGCAAGCTCCGAAATATTTTTTCCTGCGAATTTGAAATTTAATGATTCACTTTTTAGCCGTGTGCCGTTGCATTCAGGACAATCAATTCTGTTCATAAATCCTGAAGCCCAACGTTTGACTCCATAAGAAGTATTATCGGCATGTTGGTTTGTGATGAAATTTACTATTCCTTCAAAATCCAAAAAATACGTAGAAGTAACACCGAGATATTCTTTTTTAACATTAATGGTTTCGTTGGATCCGTATAAAATTGTCGTGATTGCTTCATTGGGTATTTTTTTTATTGGAGTGTTGAGGTCAAACCCGTACTTATGCCCGATAGCTTCCATTTGGTTGAATATCCAGTTGTTTTTGTATTCGCCGAGAGGGGCGATGCCTCCTCTTTTTATGCTCAATGATTTATCTGGAATAATTTTATCAAGATCAATTTCTGAGATTGTTCCCAGTCCATTGCATTTTGGACAAGCTCCATAAGGTGAGTTAAACGAAAAAGTATTTGGTTCCGGTTCATCATAAGATATTCCTGAAGTCGGGCACATGAGTAAACGACTGAAATGCTTTATTTTACCACTTTCGTGATCCATAATTATCAGACTTCCTTTTCCGTGTTTTAGTGCTGTTTTTATTGATTGTCCGAGCCGCTGATTTTTTTCTTCGCTAAGCTGAATTCTGTCAATTACAATTTCAATATCATGAATTTTGTATCGGTCTAATTTCATTCCATAAGAAATATCCTGAACCTCTCCGTCAATTCTGACTTTCAAAAAACCTTGTTTATGGATTTGTTCAAAAAGCTCACGATAATGCCCTTTTCTTCCTTTAACTAAGGGTGCGAGAATAACTATTTTTTTGTCTTGATATTTTTCAGTTATTAGTTCTCTTATCTGATCCTCGGTATATTTTACCATCTTTTCTCCGGTAACGGAAGAATAGGCATCGGAGGCACGAGCAAATAAAAGTCGGAGGAAATGATAAATTTCGGTAATAGTTCCAACGGTTGAGCGGGGGTTTTTATTTATTGATTTTTGTTCGATTGAGATTACCGGACTAAGACCTGTTATTTTGTCAACATCCGGTCTTTCCATGCTTCCGATAAACTGCCTTGCATAAGCCGAAAAAGTTTCCATGTAGCGGCGTTGTCCTTCGGCATAAATGGTGTCAAATGCAAGAGATGATTTTCCGCTACCGCTTAATCCTGTTATAACCACAAATTTGTTTCGTGGAATTATTACATCAATATTTTTAAGATTATGAACCCTCGCACCAAAAACTTCTATGTCTTTTTCAAAAACTTCAGGATATTCTTCAGGATTATTTTTTTCTTTCTCACTCATTTATCGGGTAATTGAAGAACTCAGTTTTATTCAATATTCAAATTGACTTTTTAATTCTTTAAAAAATGGAGCAATTTTATCCTTTTCGGAAATGATAGGATTTGAAATTCCCCAATCAATATTCAAATCAGGATCGTTCCATCTTATGCTTCCTTCCGAGTCTTTATTATATAGGTTTGTGCATTTGTAAAAGAAAACAGTTTCGTCTTCAAGAGTTACAAAACCATGAGCCATTCCGGGTGGCACCCAATACATCATTTTATTTGATTCGGTTAATTCTATTGAATCCCATTGTCCATAAGTTGGGGAATTTTTTCTGATATCCAGAGCAACATCAATAACTGCACCTTTCATCACCCGTACAAGTTTACCCTGATCATAAGGAGGATATTGGAAATGCAATCCACGTAAAACTCCTTTCATAGATTTTGATTCATTATCCTGAATAAAAATATTATCAATTCCTGCATCAACAAATTTGTTGCGATTATAAGATTCAAAAAAATAACCCCTGTCATCTTCAAAAACATCAGGTTTTATTATCAGTAGTCCGGGAATTTTTGTCTTTACTATTTCCATATTGTTT
>JAIORY010000236.1 GCA_021107915.1 Bacteroidales bacterium
ACCCGACAAGGAATTTCGCTACCTTAGGACCGTTATAGTTACGGCCGCCGTTTACCGGGGCTTCAACTCAGAGCTTCTTAATCGCCGAAGCGAAAAATAACTCCTCCTCTTAACCTTCCGGCACCGGGCAGGTGTCAGGCCTTATACGTCATCTTTAAATTTAGCAAAGCCATGTGTTTTTGATAAACAGTCGCCTGGGTCATTTCTCTGCGACCCCGATTGCTCGGGGCGTCCTTTCTCCCGAAGTTACAGGACTATTTTGCCTAGTTCCTTAGCCATGAATCACTCGAGCACCTTTGGATTCTCTCCTCGACCACCTGTGTCGGTTTATGGTACGGGTAGCAGATACCTGAAGCTTAGAGGTTTTTCTTGGAAGTTTGGTTAGGGTCATTATCCGCTTGTCCGAAGACTCACGGTACTATCGAGTTTCAGCAGAATTAACGGATTTGCCTATTAATTCTATACCTACACTCTTCAACGTACTATTCCGTCAGTACGCAGACCTTTCACTACTTCGTCACCCCATCGCAGTATTTGCTAGTACAGGAATATTAACCTGTTGTCCATCGACTACGCCGTTCGGCTTCGCCTTAGGACCCGACTAACCCTGATCCGATTAGCGTTGATCAGGAAACCTTAGTCTTTCGGTGTGCAGGTTTCTCGCCTGCATTATCGTTACTTATGCCTACATTTTCTTTTCCAGACGCTCCAATCTATCTTACGATAAATCTTCGACGCAGACTGGAATGCTCCCCTACCCATCACGCCAAAGGCGTAATGGCATAGCTTCGGTAATATACTTTATGCCCGATTATCATCCATGCCCGATCGCTCGACTAGTGAGCTGTTACGCACTCGTTAAATGAATGGCTGCTTCCAAGCCAACATCCTAGCTGTCAATGCAATCAGACTTCGTTAGATCAACTTAGTATATATTTAGGGACCTTAGCTGATGCTCTGGGTTGTTTCCCTTTCGGCTATGGACCTTAGCACCCATAGCCTCACTCCCGAGTATATGTTATAGCATTCGGAGTTTGTCTGGATTTGGTAGGCGGTGAAGCCCCCTAGTCCAATCAGTGCTCTACCTCTATAACACTTTACCTCGAGGCTGCTCCTAAAAGCATTTCGGGGAGTACGAGCTATCTCCTAGTTTGATTAGCCTTTCACCCCTATCCACAGTTCATCCAAACACTTTTCAACGTGTACTGGTTCGGTCCTCCATTTCGTGTCACCGAAACTTCAACCTGACCATGGATAGATCACAAGGTTTCGCGTCTACCCCCTCTAACTGAACGCCCTGTTAAGACTTGCTTTCGCTTCGGCTCCAACTGTTGTCAGAATTAACCTTGCTAGAGAGGAGTAACTCGTAGGCTCATTATGCAAAAGGCACGCCGTCAGCTACTAATTTCGATAAATCGAAATGTTGGCCTCCGACCGCTTGTAAGCGCACGGTTTCAGGTTCTATTTCACTCTTCTGTTCGAAGTACTTTTCACCTTTCCCTCACGGTACTAGTTCACTATCGGTCTCTCAGGAGTATTTAGCCTTACCAGATGGTGCTGGCAGATTCCCACAGGATTTCTCCGGTCCCGTGGTACTCAGGATACTGTTAGGTAATAAATTTGTTTCACTTACAGGACTTTCACCTTCTATGGTTTAACTTTCCAGAAATATTCTGTTACAAATTTATAGTCCATGTTACAGTCCTACAACCCCGAAATTGCCGTAACAAAATCGGTTTGGGCTATTCCCTGTTCGCTCGCCACTACTTAGGGAATCACTATTGTTTTCTCTTCCTCCGGTTACTTAGATGTTTCAGTTCACCGGGTTAGCTTCCTTTGCAGGATTCCCGACCTTCAGTCGGGAGGGTTGCCCCATTCGGAAATCTCCGGATAAAAGGTTATTTGCACCTACCCGAAGCTTATCGCAGCTTATCACGTCCTTCATCGCCTCTGAGAGCCAAGGCATCCGCCGTACGCTCTTAGTAACTTTCTTATTTTTATTATAATTATTATAATTAACTTGATGTTTAATACATCAGTTGCTCGTTGTATTTTCTTTCAATATGTCAAAGAACTTTTTCCGTTTAAAATTTACGAAATTGTGGAGAATAAGGGAGTCGAACCCTTGACCTTCCCGACTTGCAAGTCGGGACGCTCTATCCTTTGAGCTAATTTCCTGTTCAATATTTCAAATTAATAACTTTCTCGTTTGAAAGCTTTGTGGAGAATAAGGGAGTCGAACCCTTGACCTTCCCGACTTGCAAGTCGGGACGCTCTATCCTTTGAGCTAATTTCCTGTTCAATATTTCAAATTAATAACTTTCTCGTTTGAAAGCTTTGTGGAGAATAAGGGAGTCGAACCCTTGACCTTCCCGACTTGCAAGTCGGGACGCTCTATCCTTTGAGCTAATTTCCTGTTCAATATTTCAAATTAATAACTTTCTCGTTTGAAAGCTTTGTGGAGAATAAGGGAGTCGAACCCTTGACCTCTTGCGTGCAAGGCAAGCGCTCTAGCCAACTGAGCTAATCCCCCAAGCGATTTTTGTAGTCCCGCGCAGATTTGAACTGCGGACCCCTACATTATCAGTGTAGTGCTCTAACCAACTGAGCTACGGGACTGTGAGATGAACTCAAACAATCATCCTTAGCTTCGTAAAGGAAGAAGCATTACGCTGCTCGTTTGGGAAAAATATAAAAAATGAAGCATCCTAAAAAGTAACAAATATCAGATTCTGAAATAAATCAGAAAATAATAACAAACCACTCTAGAAAGGAGGTATTCCAGCCACACCTTCCGGTACGGCTACCTTGTTACGACTTAGCCCCAGTCACTAGTTTTACCCTAGGCCGCTCCTTTCGGTCACGGACTTCAGGTACCCCCAGCTTCCATGGCTTGACGGGCGGTGTGTACAAGGCCCGGGAACGTATTCACCGCATCGTTGCTGATATGCGATTACTAGCGAATCCGACTTCACGAAGTCGAGTTGCAGACTTCGATCCGAACTGAGATCGATTTTAGAGATTAGCATCCTGTCACCAGGTAGCGACCCTCTGTATCGACCATTGTAGCACGTGTGTAGCCCTGGACATAAGGGCCGTGCTGATTTGACGTCATCCCCACCTTCCTCACTACTTGCGTAGGCAGTTTCCTTAGAGTCCCCAGCATTATCTGATGGCAACTAAGGATAGGGGTTGCGCTCGTTATGGGACTTAACCCGACACCTCACGGCACGAGCTGACGACAACCATGCAGCACCTTGTAGGTTGCCCCGAAGGGAAATCCGGTTTCCCGGATTGTCATCCTACATTTAAGCCCAGGTAAGGTTCCTCGCGTATCATCGAATTAAACCACATGCTCCTCCGCTTGTGCGGGCCCCCGTCAATTCCTTTGAGTTTCAATCTTGCGACCGTACTCCCCAGGTGGATTACTTAATACTTTCGTTCAGTCGCTGACTGTTTATCGCCAACAACGAGTAATCATCGTTTACGGCGTGGACTACCAGGGTATCTAATCCTGTTTGCTCCCCACGCTTTCGTGCCTGAGCGTCAGTTTCAGCTTAGTGAGCTGCCTTCGCGATCGGTGTTCTGTGTCATATCTATGCATTTCACCGCTACATGACACATTCCGCCCACTACAACTATACTCAAGAATAACAGTATCAATGGCAGTTCTACAGTTAAGCTGTAGGATTTCACCACTGACTTATTATTCAGCCTGCGCACCCTTTAAACCCAATGAATCCGGATAACGCTTGGATCCTCCGTATTACCGCGGCTGCTGGCACGGAGTTAGCCGATCCTTATTCTTACGGTACCGTCAGTCCCGATACGAAATCGGGGGTTTCTTCCCGTATAAAAGCAGTTTACAACCCATAGGGCTGTCATCCTGCACGCGGCATGGCTGGTTCAGACTTGCGTCCATTGACCAATATTCCTTACTGCTGCCTCCCGTAGGAGTCTGGTCCGTGTCTCAGTACCAGTGTGGGGGAAAATCCTCTCAGAACCCCTAGACATCGTAGACTTGGTGAGCCGTTACCTCACCAACTATCTAATGTCACGCATGCCCATCTTAAACCGCCGGAGCTTTAAATAAAAATTGATGTCAATAATTATTATCATGGAGTATTAATCCCGATTTCTCGGGGCTATCTTCCAGTTTAAGGTAGGTTGCATACGCGTTACGCACCCGTGCGCCACTCGTGTTCCCTGCAAGCAGGGACTTACCGTTCGACTTGCATGTATTAGGCCTGCCGCTAGCGTTCATCCTGAGCCAGGATCAAACTCTTCATTGTAAAAAATTTGATATTTGTCTCACGATCTATTATTCTCAATTCGATTTTGGAATTGGGGATATTTGTTACTATTTTTTAGGCTTGCTTCAAATTTTTCAAAGAACTTATATATCTTTTTTTTGTTTTCCATTTTGGTTGAAAATGGATTGCAAAAGTAATATCATTTTTTAAATCTGCAAACTTTTTTTAATGTTTTTTTAAAAAAAATTCGAGATTTTTTTTGTTTCAAAAAACGAGTTTGCAAAAGTAAATAATTTATTTAAACTACAAACTTTTTTTAAAGTTTTTTTTTAAAAAAATTAATCTTATTTTTTAATAAAAAATTACCTTATACTTGTACGGAACAGAATTGCAAAATTTATAGCTTTGTTTTGTACCGCATTACTTCTTCTAAACAGCTTTTGCTTTGCAAAATTGTTAAGAATTAGTATATTTGACCTTTATTACTTTGGAGTAATTAATCTTTTTGTAGTTATTTTAAAAGAACATTTTTTTCAATTGCGAGTGCAAAAGTACAATTATTAATTTTAATAAAACAAGCCTTTTTATAAAAAAAATGAAATTATTTTGATATATTTTATAATGTGTTGGATGTGTTTGTTTTGTGATGAAAAGAAATTTAAAATAATTGATTTGTTTTTGAAACAGAGTTGTATTTGGAATAATGGAATGATGGAATGATTGGAATTATGGGGAATCCATACGGACTTCCTTCGGTCGTAGGGGGAATAGAGGAAATAATGGTATTCAAGATTTAAAATTCACTTTCAAATAATTATGAATATAAAATGATAAATACCGGACATTGTCCGAGTATCTTTTGGATGTAAAATGTAGAAAAATCTGAAATGCCGAGCTTTGCTCGAGCATCCTCGAAGCTCTGCTTCGGGATCAAAAATCGGTGTTCAATATTCGATATTCAATTTTTTTATTTTTTTGTTTGGAATTTTAAAAATTGAATATTGTGATTTATTTGAAATTTGTTTTTTTGTTTTCCAGACGGACAAGTTCTGTTATTTGAAACTTAAATACATGGTAATTAGAATTTTTTGTTTTTTGTTATATGAAATTTTATTATTGGAACTTGTTGAAATTTATTCTTGAATAACTACCTAACCAACACAACCGTCCCCATTTTGGTTTCTGATTGATTTGATGGAGAAGCGGAAAGACTGTATTGAATTTTATAAATATACGTTCCTTGCGGACAAAGCTTTCCTTTATATTTTCCGTCCCAGCCATGAGAAATATCATTGGATTGAAAAATCAGTGCTCCCCAGCGGTTGTAAATAAGCATTTTAAAATATTCAATATTTTCGAGGTAAGTCAATACTTTGAATTCATCATTTAATCCGTTACTGCCGGGAGTGAAGGCATTGGGCAAGAAAATTCTTATTGGCTCGAAAAGTACAAATACTGAATCTTCTCCAAAACATCCTTCTTGTGATTCAATTTCTACCGAGTACCAACCGTCATTATTTATTGTAATAATTTGTGTTGAATCTCCGGTATTCCACAAATAATATAAAAATCCCGAGCCTGCATCAAGGTCGAAGTTTTCTTCGGTGATGATTGTATTTTGTCCTGCAAAAGCAGGGGAAGGTGAGGGATAAACGATTACATCAACAGTAGTATCAGCCTGACAATCTAAGGTGTCGGTTAAAGTTAGTAAATATATTCCCGATTGATTGTTTTGAATGTTATTGATTGTCATGATTTCGTTAGTGCTTGTATTTCCGTTGGGGTCAGTCCATAAAAAAGTAACATCTCCATTGCTGGAAAAAACTAAGGGCGAAAGTTCCAGCGTTTCTCCTTCACAGACTTCATTTGCACCGAACATTAAAAAACTAACATCTTTGTAAATTTTTACATTTCCGGTAGTATAGTCAACAGGGATGGTTAGCCCTGTGGAGTTCAGAAATAAACTTGCTCCGGTAGAACCATTCCACTCTACAAAACTCGTTCCCGGGTCAATTGACTGAAATACCAAATCTGCGATATTTGTACTGTCGGGTAGGGTAACAGCAGATGATGTCCAGTTAAGTTCTATCCTTCCTTCTGCGGGGAATAAAAGGGCTTCCAACGAATCTACCAATTGTGGGTGCGCATTGGCAAAACCCACGCAAGTAAGCAAATCTTTATTATACAAAAGCGTGGCTTTAAAACTTCCCACATCATTGAAATTGCTAACTATCAATGGGACAAAAGCCGAATTGCCAGGGCATACTTCATCAGCACCGGCAGTAGCCTCCAGGTAAACAGTAATTTCTTCAGTTACTTCAACAATAAATATTGTATCGCAACCGAAATTATCCATTACAATGCAAGTATAAAATCCTGCAAAAAGATTTGAAAACAAACCATCATTGATTTGAAAATTCACTCCGTTATCGTTTGAATAGAAAATGGTATCGCCGTTGCCGGATGCAAAAATATTAATAGCTCCGTTATTCATCCCAATGGAAGCAGAAGTTATTTGAACATCGGTTATCTGTGGTCCCGGAATATTTTCAAGGATGATGGGATTATTAATAAAAACATCCTCGCATTGTGTGGAATCTTGCACTCTGACAGCATAAGTTCCGGCAGACAAACCGGTAAAAATACCTTGATTAGTAAAATAATTTGCGCCGTTATCAATTGAATAAAACAACATATCGCCTAATCCCGAAGTGGCTGTAACGATAATTTTTCCATCTTGCTGTCCGCAGTGTTCCTGTGTAAAATTGACATCCTCAATCAGCACATCTCCGGCATCATAAATTAAATATGGGCCAAATTCTGTCAAACAATCATTGCCATCAATTATCTGCAAAGTATAATTTCCAACAGCCAAATGAAAAATATCTATTGTATTTGCAATGGGATTGCCAAGGTCATCAAGCCATTGATAAATAAATGGCGGGTTTCCTGAAATCACAATTCCCCGGATTGCTCCAATGCTTCCGCCGCAGGTGGTGGGACTTATTATCAGATTATTTGTATCAGCAATTGCCGGAGGGAAATGTTCAATATATATTGAATCAAACTCAAAACACCCTGCACTGCTGGTAACTCTCACCCAGTACCAGCCTGTATCAGACACTGTAATTTGACTGCTTCCGATAGCTCCGTTGCTCCACAAATAAAAGTGTTGACCACATTCTGCATTTAAAATAATATCAGCACCTGTACAGATTGTGGTATCCGGTCCAAGGTTTGGCTCGGGAGAATATTCCACTTCTACTTTGCGTGAAGTTTCTTCAATACGTCCACTTGGGTATTCTACATGCACCGAAACTTCGTAAGTACCACCATCCGAAAAGACATGTGTGGCATGAGGAATAGTTGAAGTATTATTTGCTCCCGAAGCAGGATCACCAAAATCCCATTCTATAAAAACAGGTTCGGGAAAAAACCATGGGTCGAATGAAAAAGTATCGCTTTCACAGATGCCATCGAAATCGAAACGGAACAAGTAATCAGTAAGAAAGTTTGGTAAACTCGCTGTTACTATTTTATCAAGAAGATTTATGCTATTGGGCTCATATTCGCAATCTATCCCCTCTCGCCATGGTTTATGAATCACACCCATAAATTGTGAGGGCGGAGCAATATATTTTGTTGAACAATAAATCTTTCCATCTGAAGCAAGCTGTAAAGACATACCTTGTCCAATACCAACCTCAATGGCTGATTGAAAGAATAGTAAGGAATCCTCTATATATTGCATATTGAATTGAAATACATGAGATATATTATCCACCTGAACAATACCTGGAAGGTATAAATATTTTGAGTCAGGAGAGAAATCAAAACCAAATGTCCTGTGACCCGATGGACCAACTGGTATGACTATATGCAGACTAAAAGAATAAAGAAAATCTACTTGACCTGTTTCATTGTTAAACGAGCAAATCTCATTATCCATTTCTGGAATTGAGTATCCTCCAAAGTAGGATGTTATTAAATATTTTTTATCATATGATACTTTCATACAACCAATAGTATTAGTACCCATGTTAAGATCTTTATCTGGTGCTGGGCTCAATACAGGAGTAGGATTTACTCCATCGGAAGTAACAAGAAAAGCAGCGTAATTGTCATCAATAAATTTACGTGTAATTACCCAAATATCTTGTTTGTTTTTATGATAAACCGCTGTAAGTTTCTCTGCAGCATCCCAACCTTCCTGAAGTGTAACAGTTTCCACTACCTCACCCAATCCATTTGCCAGGCTCATATCCACAATATAATAGAAAAATTGATATTGATAATCATTACTTTGGGAGGTGAAAACATAATATATATTGTCTGATCCAGGTAAAGGAACAATAACTGCTGCCTGTGTACCAGGGTGGAAATCTACGAAACCATTTTTCATCTGATAATGATCCCTGTCCCATATTTGCTTTCCATCAGTATAAAACAACAGATTTCCAGCTGTATCACATATTGATGCACCCCCGTTCGTATTATCGAAAAACTGTCCATAATTTGTGATTATCGGTTGTCCACTATTAAAATCAAGCCCTGCATTTTCGCCAAAATACCAAAAGTTGGTTCGTTTGTTGGGTTGGGAAAATGTTTGTAAATATGATAAAGTACAAAAGAATAAAAGAAAATATATCAGTATCTTTTTCATGATTATTTAATATGAAAAACAAAAATACAAAATTTGGGGTT
>JAIORY010000222.1 GCA_021107915.1 Bacteroidales bacterium
CATCTTGCCGCAGAGCTTTCTGGTAGATTTTACTACGATCGTGAGCCATTATTTGCCGAAGCACTTCATGTTAACACTTCTTATTTAACTGCTGTGGCAAATGATTATTCTTACGATGAGATTTATGCAAGATTAGTCAAAGCAAAAGGGAAAAATAATGATGTGTTAATTGGTATCTCTACATCGGGGAATTCAGAAAATATTATCAGAGCTTTTAAAGTAGCAAAAGAACTTGGCATGACCACCGTTGGCATGACAGGACTGACAGGTGGGAGAATAAAAGAATATTCCGATGTTCTAATAAATATTCCTTCTGATGATACACCAAGAATTCAGGAAACTCACATATTGGCAGGACATATTATTTGTGAACTTATAGAATCAGAGATATTCCCGAAATGATAAGAGAAGCAATAATTCTGGCAGGTGGTTTGGGAACTCGCTTGAAAAAAGTAGTTAAAGAAATTCCAAAATCAATGGCATTGATTAACGATCGCCCTTTTCTTGAGTATCAATTGAATTATCTCGAAAGTTGGGGTATCAATCGCGTAATACTTTCTGTTGGATATAAAAGTGAGATTATTAGTGATCATTTTAGAAATAAATACAAATCTATTGAAATTGAATATTCATGTGAAGATGAACCTCTTGGAACAGGTGGTGGAATTAAAAAAGCATTTGAGATAGTTAAAGGTCAATATGCACTTGTTTTTAATGGTGATACTTTTTTTGATGTTGATCTTGGAAAATTAAACACTTTTCGTGAAAAAAATGAGCTTGATGTTGTTCTTGTTCTGAGATATATTGCAAATGTAAAACGATACGGGGCAATTAAAAATAATGCTGAAAACATAATTACTGAATTTTGCGAAAAAAATAACCGAACCGGTGAAGGATATATCAATGGAGGTATTTATCTTATAAATAAAGAATATTTTCAAAAATTTGATTTGCCTGAAAAGTTTTCAATAGAAAAAGATTTTTTTGAAAAGTATTTTAGTTCCAAAGAATTTTATGCTTTTCACAGTTCTTCTTATTTTCGCGATATTGGAATTCCCGAAGATTATTATAAAGCACAAGATGAGTTTAAAAAATTACCATATTAATAAAGATTGGACTTTGTTCCTCGACCGCGATGGTGTGATCAACGAACAAATCCTTGGCGATTACGTCAAAAAGTGGAGTGAATTTAAGTTTAAAAATGATGTTCTTCCTTCAATAAAAAAATTATCTACCCTTTTTGGGAGAATATTTATTGTAACTAATCAACAGGGAATTGGCAAAGGAATAATGACTGTTGACGATCTTAATAAAATTCACAACAAAATGGTGGAAGAAATTGAGAAAGCCGGAGGAAGGATTGATAAAATTTATTTCTCTCCAAAGCTGGAAAAAGAAAATAGCGAGATGAGAAAACCCAATCCCGGCATGGCAATGAAAGCTAAAAACGATTTTCCTGAAATTGATTTTGAAAGATCAATTATGCTTGGTGATTCAATGTCGGATATGCAATTTGGGAAAAATGCAGGCATGAAAACTGTTTTGATTCAGGGGAAAAACAAAATTTATAATATATCCGGATTAATTGATTTTCGCTTTAAGAATATAAAAGAATTTGTTGATGCCCTTTGATAACCAGAAACCAGAAACCAGAAACCTGAAATCCCGACCTCCTTTGTCGGTACGGGACTTCACTTCGTTCAGCCTGAAACCTGAAACTTGAAACCAGAAACGATATAACAGCAACAACCCATGTCACCAAACCTAATATTAACGGTCTTTTTAATTTATACCTTGTTATTATTTGTAATCTCAAGGATAACTTCCAAAAAATCTGATAACGACACATTCTTTCTTGGAAATAGGACTTCTCCCTGGCTTGTTGTAGCTTATGGAATGATTGGGGCATCTTTATCAGGAATTACTTTTATTTCTGTTCCGGGATGGGTTGGCGAAACCCAATTTTCATATATGATGGTTGTTTTTGGATACTTGCTCGGTTATATTGCTATTGCAACAATTCTTCTTCCGCTATACTACCGACTTAAGTTGACTTCAATATATACTTACCTTGAAAAGCGATTCGGATTTTGGTCTTACAAAACCGGCGCTTCATTTTTTCTTTTATCGAGAATTATTGGAGCTTCTTTTCGTATGTTTCTTGTTGTTAATGTTATGCAGATATTTGTGTTTGACAGTATGGGAGTACCATTTTGGGTTACAGTCTCAATTTTTATGTTGTTGATAGTGATTTATACATTTAGGGGAGGTATCAAGACAATTATATGGACAGATACTTTGCAAACTACTTTTATGTTGTTAGCTGTGGTTATTTCTGTTATTCTTATTATAAAAAGTCTTGGAGTGGGATTTGATGATATTTTCCATGAAGTTATGGATAGCAATTATTCAAAAATGGTTTTCACCGAATGGCAGGACAAACGATTTTTTATAAAAGAATTTTTAAGCGGGGCATTTATTGCTATTGTTATGACAGGGCTTGATCAGGATATGATGCAAAAAAATCTGAGCTGCAGAAATCTGAAAGATGCACAAAAAAATATGATTTCATTAGGAGTAGTATTGATTATTGTAAATTTCTTGTTTTTGTTTCTTGGAGCGGTTTTATATATTTACGCATCTGCCAAAGGAATAAATATAATTGAAACTAGTGATGATATTTTTCCTTCCGTAGCTTTAAAATATCTTGGACCTTTTGCAGCCGTAATATTCCTTATTGGATTGTTGTCAGCTGCTTATTCCAGTGCTGATAGTGCGCTTACTGCCTTGACAACTTCATTTAATGTTGACTTCCTGAATATCAGAAAAAGAAATGATCTTTCAGTAAAACAAAAAACAAACATCAGGTATTTGGTACACATTAGCATTGCTGTAATTCTGATTTTTGTTATTGTTAGTTTTAGAATTATTAATGATCAGGCAGTTATAAATAAATTGTTTACTATAGCCGGATATACTTATGGACCACTGCTTGGTATGTTTGCTTTTGGTTTGTTTACAAAAAATAAAGTTAATGATAAATGGGTTCCGTTAATAGCAATACTTTCTCCTGTAATTTGTTATTTTATTAGCGATAACTCCGAAGCTTTGTTAAACGGATATAAATTTGGATTTGAATTATTGATTCTTAACGGGATGTTGACTTTTATTGGATTATTAATTATTTCTAAAAAAAAGAATGTAAAAGAGAATTTGTAATTAATCAGGATATATAAGGTATAGGGAAAATAAGGGCATAAAGGTATAATGGTATTTTCTCTTATTTCCCATATTTCTCAATTCAATAATATTTGATAAGAAATTTCCATTGTTAATTTAAAATTGATTAGTTACTTTTGTTTTAAATATCATAAATTATGAAGACAAAAATAACATATACGAAAGAAATTATTTCTTTATTGATTATAGCACTCGTATTTATTAATATTGTTGATGCTCAGATTAGGGTAACTGAAGTAAAAAACGGTCAAGCTAATGCGAATGTTCAAGGAGTTTTTTACTGCCTTCCGCAAACATATTTGACATTTGATATATATTTTGATGTTACAATTGAAAAGCGCGGACCTTACTATCAATTTGCTAATAAATACCTTGGACTTAATGATGTTATTTCTTCTGATGCAGAACATTATGAAATAGGAGAGGTGTTTATTTCTACATTTAACAGACCCGATCCCGAACAGTTTTACTTTGTTGAGTATGGCGAAAGAGCAAAAAAAGATGAATTATCAGTGTTACTTACATTAAGCGAATCTGGTTTTATTATTGGTATGAATGAACTGACTGAAATAGAAAAAATTGAAACGCAAATTTTGGAACAAACTAATAATAAGGAATTTTCTAAACAATTATTTAAGTATTTTGCCGAAGATAATTTTTATAAAAAAATTGATACAATAATCCGAAAAATCAATATTGACACTATTACTATTGAAAAAGAAATTTATAAGTATTCGATGGCTAAAAAATCACTTGAGCAAAAAGCCAAAGAAGCTGCAAATTTTATTTCAAGAATTAGAGAAAACAGATTTTTGCTTATTAGTGGTTATCAAGAGGTTAATTATGGGGTAAGTATTGAATATATGGATAAACAACTTCAGAAACTGGAAAATGAATATTTAAAACTTTTTACCGGAGTAACAATGTATAAGTCTTTTTCAAAGTCATTTGAATTTTTACCACAAAAAGAGAAAATAGAAGAAGCTATTCCGCTTTTTAAATTTTCCGGTCAAAACGGTGTAGCAGAAGAAAATGACAGGTCTGCACAAAATGTAAATGTTTTTATCGAAAGTAATGGAGTTACTGAAGGGATTTCAAAATTTGCTGAAGCAAACAAAAATGATGTAAATAATTTAAGTGGCTATTATTACAGAATTCCGGAATATGCTAATATTCAGCTTATATTTAATAATAAAGTTTTTTTCAAAACTAATAAACGAATAAATCAGTTTGGAGTGATCTCTCGCACTCCTTCATTTAATTCGAAAATCGAATTTTATCAGAATACTGGTAATATTAAGAAAATTCTTGTGCATTGATGACTTATCGAATAGTCTTGCTTTTTAATGTTGCCAGAAACCTGTAAATAAAAATAACACTTGTGGATTTTAAATGTTAAAATATATAATCAATTATTTATTAATTAAAAATATGGAAAAATGAAAAAATTATTTTTATTCGTTTTAGTTGTTGTAATTGTATCACTTCAGGCATGTTGTCCCAAAACAAATGAAAGTGAAGAAGTTTCTCCGATAATCGGAAAACAAGATTTAAAACTAAATTCTGATATAATGACTCCGGAAGTACTTTGGTCTTTCGGAAGATTGAGTGATGCTCAGGTCTCACCTGATAATTCAAGTGTTTTATTTGGTGTTTCTTATTACGACAAAGAGCAAAACAAAAGCAACCGTGATCTTTATTCTGTTAAAGTTGATGGAAAAGATTTAAAACAATTGACAAAAACAAGAGCAGGTGAGTATAATGCACAGTGGCGTCCTGACGGGAAAAAGATTGGTTTTTTATCAACTGCAAGCGGGTCGGTACAAATCTGGGAAATGAATACTGACGGAAGTGATCGCAATCAAATTACCTTTGTAGATGGTGGAATTACCGGTTATAAATATTCACCTGACATGACTAAACTTTTATATACAAAAGAAGTGAAAGTAGATAAAGATGTACATGATATGCATCCTGACCTTCCTTTGGCTACCGGTCGCTTAGAAAATGATTTAATGTATCGCCATTGGGACGAGTGGGTTGATACATACAGTCACGTTTTTTATGCTGATTATGATGGCACAAAAATTTGGAATGACAAAGATATTAACGAAGGTGAGCTTTTCCAAACTCCACTAAAACCTTGGGGTGGAATCGAGCAAGTTGATTGGACAACCGATAGTAAAACTATTGCTTATACATGCAAAAAATTATATGGAAAAGCAGCAACGCTTTCTACAAATTCTGATATATATTTTTACAATCTTGAATCAGGAAAAACTAAAAACATGACCAAAGGGATGATGGGCTTTGATATTGCTCCGGTATTTTCTCCCGATGGAAATTATATGGCATGGGAAAGTATGGAAAGAGAAGGATTTGAATCAGATAAAAACCGTTTGTATATCATGAATCTTAGGACTGGGGATTTAACGTATGCTACTGAGAATTTTGATCAAAATGTTGGAAGCATCACATGGACTCCTGATAGTAAGGAAATATATTTTAATAGTGATTGGCATGGTGCATTCCAAATTTATAAATACACTTTAAGTACCGGTAAAATAGTACAAATTACAAAAGGTATGCAAGATTACAGAGGTGTTGCATTAGCAGGCGATAAAATTATTGCTCCAATGCAAACCATGTCATTACCAACTGAGCTATTTGCAATTAATCCTGAAAATGGTGAAGCTAAACAAATCACTTTCACTAATAAAGATTTATTAGACCAACTTACTATGGGTGAAGTTGAAGAACGCTGGATAAAAACAGATGACAATAAAGACTTACAAGTTTTTGTTATTTATCCTCCAAACTTCGATCCTAACAAAAAATATCCAACTATACTTTATTGTAAAGGTGGGCCACAGGGACCATTAAGCCAAAGTTTCCATTATCGTTGGAATTATCAAATCATGGTTGCCAATGATTACATTATTGTTGCACCTGCTCGTAGAGGAGTTTCCGGTTTCGGACAAGCATGGCAAGAACAAATCAGTGGAGATTATCACGGCAAAAGCATGCAAGATTATCTAAATGCAATTGATGCAATGGCAAAAGAACCTTTCGTAGATGAAGATCGTCTCGGTGCTATTGGAGCAAGTGCCGGTGGCTGGGCTGTTTATTATTTGGCCGGTAACCACGAAGGTCGTTTCAAAGCATTTATTGCTCACGACGGTATTTTCAATGAAGAAGCTCAATATCTTGAAACCGAAGAAATGTGGTTTGAGAATTGGGACAAAGGTGGTCCGTTTTGGGAGAAAAATAATAAAATAGCCAAAGATGTTTATGCACATTCACCACATAAATTTGTAGATAAATGGGATACTCCAATTCTTTGTATTCACGGAGAACTGGATTATAGAGTTGTTGTAACTCAAGGAATGACTGCTTTTAATGCGGCTATTTTAAAGGGTGTTCCTGCTGAGTATTTGTATTTTCCGGATGAGAATCACTGGGTTTTACAACCACAAAATGGAATTTTATGGCAACGAACATTTTTCAATTGGCTTGATAGATGGCTGAAGTGATGAAATGATAAAATGATAAAATGATAAAATGATAAAATGATATAATGATATAATGATAAAATGATAAAATGATATAATGATAAAATGATATAATGATATAATGATAAAATGATAAAATGATATAATGATAAAATGATATAATGATATAATGATATAATGTTTAAATGCGTAAATGATTAATCATTTTAAATATTTATTCTTTGCAAAAGGTTGCTAATCTTTTTTTAGGTTAGTAACCTTTTTTTTTTTACAAAAACTAACATCTTAATAAAATAAAATTCAATGTATTTTGTTATTTTTGCAACGACTTACAAAAAACACATAACCAATAAGAATGAGAGCCATATTACTATTTATTTTTTCAATTATTAGCTTAACATTATTTTCAAATAATTCGGTTGATACAACTGCAAATGCAAAAGTTCCCGATTCAATTAAATATTGGAAAACACAATTTAATTCAGGAATACATTTTAATCAGGTAAGTTTTGCTAACTGGGCAAAGGGTGGAGAAAGTTCCTTGTCGGGAAGAGCTACAATGAAAATCAAAGCTAATTATAAGAAAAATAATTTTAATTTTCAAAACGATCTAAAATTTCTGTATGGAATTATGGGTACAAAAGAAATGAAATTACAAAAAACCGATGACCAGATTTATTTACGTTCCTCAGTTGATCATAAAGCTTTTAAAAAATGGTTTTATTCTATTGCATTTGATATAAAAACACAGTTTTCGAATGGATACAAATACCCTAATGATTCAACAATTCTCTCAAGATTTTTTGCCCCTGCCTATTTTACTTTATCGGCAGGACTTGATTATAAACCATCTGAACATTTTTCGTTTTTATTCTCACCTGCTTCAGGAAAACTAACATTTGTAATGGATCAGGAACTGGCAAATAAAGGTGCTTTTGGTGTAACACCGGCAGTTATTGATGATTCTACCGGTACTGTTTTGGTAGAAGGTAAAAATCAAAAAGCTGAATTCGGAATGAACCTCGTTGTAAAATTCGAGAAAGAACTTATTAAAAATATTAAAGCTGAATCAACTCTTAATCTATACAATAATTATCTTGATGAAAATATGCCAAACCGATGGAATATTGATGTTGACTGGGAATCAAATATTACTTTTTCTGTAAATGAGCATATTTCTACCGAACTTTATCTTCACATGATTTACGATCATGATATTAAAATCCCAATTTACGAAGCTATTGATGGAGAAGATGTACAGGTTGGTGCTGGTCCACGACTTCAATTAAATCAATCATTTGGTGTAGGTCTTTCATTTAAATTTTAATAAAATTGGAAAATAAGATAAAAGAAGTTGTCGAATTAATAAAAAACTCTAAACGCACCACAGCATTTACCGGTGCAGGAATTTCAGTTGAAAGCGGAATTCCACCATTTCGCGGAGAAGGCGGTTTATGGAATAAATACGATCCCATTGTCCTTGATCTGAATTATTTTTTTAGTAATCCGAGAGAATCGTGGTCGGTGATAAAAGAGATTTTTTATGATTTTTTTGGAACTGCAAAGTTTAACCGCGCACACGAAGTCCTTGCCGAAATGGAAAAGCAAAATTATTTAAGTGCGGTTATTACTCAAAATATCGACAATCTTCATCAGGAAGCCGGAAGTAAAGTTGTACACGAGTTTCATGGTAATTCAAAAACATTAATTTGCACATCCTGTAATAATAGATTTCCGATTACGGATAATGTTTTTAAGAAGTTACCGCCAAAATGCGAAGATTGCGGCAGTTTACTGAAACCTGATTTTATTTTCTTTGGAGAAGGAATCCCACAACAGGCATATCAAAAATCAATTGAAGCAGCCCAAAACTCCGATGTTTTTATTGTGATAGGATCAACAGGTGAAGTTATGCCGGCAAGTCAGATGCCGGTTATTGCAAAACAAAACGGAGCTACAATAATTGAGATCAACCCTAACACATCAAATTATACATCTGGGATAACCGACATTTTTTTGCAGGGAAAAGCGGGGGAGGTGCTTGATTTGGTTATGAGGGGGTTGGAATGATTTATCTTGTATGAATAATATCATTAACTTCGCGTTCACTTCCTGAACCCAATTTG
The DNA here is from genome assembly GCA_021107915.1 of Bacteroidales bacterium. Classification (GTDB taxonomy): domain Bacteria; phylum Bacteroidota; class Bacteroidia; order Bacteroidales; family JAIORY01; genus JAIORY01. Next base: position 8,879 of record JAIORY010000222.1, read on the forward strand.
ACCATTTTCCC
>JAIORY010000457.1 GCA_021107915.1 Bacteroidales bacterium
ATCTTGCTTTGGGATTACCAATGTTTATTGTACTTTTGGAACTGCGAAACTTGAGATTTTAAATTTCAGTCATTTTAAATTTTAGTCATTTTAAATTTATATTTTTGCTCTAAAATCAAAACCATGAATTTATACTCCTCAATTTTAGAAAAGAAAAAAACCGGCAAGAAGCAATTTGCTGTCCTTGTTGATCCTGATAAGCCTTCAGAAAAAGAAATAGTAACCATTGCACAAAATGCTCAGCAAGCAAAAGTGGATTATTTTTTTGTTGGTGGAAGTCTGCTTACCAACGATAGTTTGAATATTTGTATTAAGCTGTTAAAAGAAAATAGTTCAATCCCTGTTATTTTATTTCCCGGAAACACTTTACAGATGAGCGGGAGAGCCGATGCAATTTTATTTCTTTCACTTATCTCAGGGAGAAATGCCGAAATGCTTATCGGAAGACATGTAATTTCTGCTCCTTATATAAAGTTAACCGGATTAGAAGTTATCTCCACCGGATATATGTTGATTGATAGTGGAAAGCCAACAGCGGTTTCGTATATGAGTAATTCTAATCCAATACCGGCAGATAAAGTTGATATTGCTGCATGTACAGCTATGGCAGGCGAAATGCTTGGTTTAAAACTGATTTTTATGGATGCAGGCAGTGGAGCAATAAATCCTGTTTCCGAAAAAATGATCAATACTGTATCTCAAAGTATTGACATTCCTTTGATTATCGGTGGCGGAATAAGAACACCGTTAGATGCAGAAAAGAAAGTTAAAGCCGGAGCCGATCTTATTGTAATCGGAAATAGTATTGAAAAAGATAGTTCATTAATTAAAGAAATGGCAGATGCTATTCATTCCGTTAAGTAAACTTAAATTATTTTATTCTCATTTTGCCTCTTCCTTCAAGAAATATTCTTAAAATTGCATCAAATTTTTTGCAAACTTTTTTTTGTATCATAAATCCGCAAGAATTTTTATTAGTGCAATTAAATGAGAGGATTAAATAAAAACCCCTTCACTTATTTTAGTGATAAAAAATTAGTGCTAATTAGTGAAATTAGTGTCAGAGAGAATCCGCTTGCGGATTTAAGGTTGTATCTAAAATTTAATTTTGAAATATTCATAAAGTAATAATTATTAAAAATGAAAAAATTATTAAAATATTCAGTATTAGTTTTTTTGGCAGTATGTCTTGGTTTTTCAGCATTTTCGCAAGAGAAGTTATTAACTCTTAAAGATGCAGTTTGGATGAATCCTGAGATTTATCCCTCATCAATAAAACAATTAAAATGGATTGGTGATAAAAATCAATTTTCTTATGTTGACAATAATAAATTAATTTCGGGCTGGGCAACTTCCCCCAAAAGAGACACTATTTTAAGTGTTGACCAAATTAATGCTGCTCTAACCAAAATTGATGCTGATTCAATTAAAGGTTTCCCAAGAATAAGTTGGGTTGACAATAATTCGTTTAGATTTTATCAAAAAAATAAATTACTTTTATTTGATGTTGAAAATTTATCTGCAAAGGTTTTAAATAAAACAGATGAAAAGGTAGCGAATAAAGACCTTGAAAAAAACAACTTAGGAATTGCTTATACAATTGATAATAATCTTTTTATAGCTCTCGACAGCAAGCAAATTCAAATTACGAATGATGAGGATAAAGGGATTGTAAATGGACAGTCGGTTCATCGCAATGAGTTTGGAATTCATAAAGGAACTTTCTGGTCTCCGAAAAGTAATTATTTGGCATTTTACAGGATGGATGAAACTATGGTTACCGATTATCCTCTCGTTGACATCAACAAAAGAATAGCTGAATTAAAAAATACAAAATATCCGATGGCGGGTATGACAAGTCATCAGGTAACTCTTGGTATTTACAATGCTAAAATCAACGAAACAATATTTGTTAAAACCGGAGAGCCGGCAGAACAATACCTGACAAATATCAGTTGGGGACCAGATGAAAAATATATTTATATCGCCGTTTTAAACCGTGATCAAAATCATCTTAAACTGAATAAATATGATGTAAAAACAGGCGAATTTATTAAAACTCTTTTTGAAGAAAAAAGTGAAAAATATGTTGAGCCTGAAAACGGAATGATTTTTCTGAAAACAAAAAGCAATCAATTTATTTGGTTTAGCGAAAGGGATGGATACAATCATTTGTATTTGTTTAACACAGATGGAGATTTAATCAAGCAACTTACAAAAGGCGATTGGGTAGTTACCGGATTAATCGGATTTGATAAAAATGAAAAACATATATATTTTTCTTCAACAAAAGAAAGTCCGCTTGAAAACAATATTTACTCTGTTAATTTGAAAACCGGAAAGATTGTTAAAATTAGTCAGGCGGAAGGAACACATCGTGCTTCGTTTAGCAAAAGCGGGAAGTATATGATAGATATTTATAGCAGTCTTGATGTTACGAGAGAATACAGCATTCTTGATTCAAAAGGAAAAATTAGACAAATTTTACTCAAAAATTCAGACCCGTTAAAAGATTATAATCTTGGCGAGATGGATGTTTTTACTATCAAAAACGATAATGATGATGAACTTTATTGCCGATTGATAAAACCTATGGATTTTGATCCTGAGAAAAAATATCCTGTAATTATTTATGTTTATGGTGGTCCTCATGCTCAAATGATTACAAATTCGTGGCTTGGAGGTGCAGGGTTATATTTGAATTATTTGGCACAACAGGGTTATCTTGTTTTTACCCTTGATAACAGAGGTTCGGCAAACCGAGGTTTTGAGTTTGAGAGTTCTATTTTCAGGAATGTAGGAACAGTTGAGCTTGAGGATCAGATGAAAGGTGTTGAATATTTAAAATCCTTGCCTTTTGTTGATGCTGAAAGAATTGGTGTTGACGGATGGAGCTATGGTGGTTTTATGACGGTTTCGATGCTTTTGAAAAATCCGGGTGTATTTAAAGCAGGTGTTGCCGGCGGACCGGTAATCGACTGGAAATATTATGAGGTGATGTACGGTGAAAGATATATGGATACTCCGGAAAGTAATCCTGATGGATACAAAAATGCCTGTCTGCTTAATTATGCAAAAGAATTGGATGACAGATTGCTGATAATTCATGGAACTAATGATGCGACAGTAGTTTGGCAAAACAGTCTTTCTTTTGTTAAGCAATGTGTTGATGAAGGAGTTTTACTTGATTATTTTGTATATCCCGGACATGGTCATAATGTCAGAGGAAAAGATAGAATACATCTTTATAAAAAGATTGTGCAATATTTTGATGATTTTTTGAAATAGAGAAAATAGTATTTTTTAAAGATACTTAAAGTATTATGAAAAGTAATTTAATGAAATTATATCCGAAAATATATTCAGCAATTCTTTTCATTGCAAGTTGAATATCTTCAAGATACATCAAATATGTTCTGTTATCTTTCTTCACACGTATTTTACTTGTTTGAGGATTATATCTTTTATCTGTTCTTTTAATGCACTTTTTGTTACTAAATCAATTTTTCTGCCAAAAAGTTTTTCAAGATAAATTTCAAGTGAGAAAAATTTCCAACCTATTGGTTTTTCAAGTTCAATTAATATATCAATATCACTTTCGTTTGAATAACTATTATCTGAAAAGGAACCAAAAATACCAATTTCTTTTACCTGATATTCTTTTAATAAAAAGGGTTTTAGCTTTGTCAGTTTTTCAAATATTTCTACATCTGTAATCATAATCCAAAAATAAGTATTTTTCTCAACAATATTTATTTTATTTACTTTTGTGTATGTTCCAAGTTACAAATATAATAAAGTTCTTTGAAATAACAATTTGATAAGAAAAACATATTATTTCCCAAAATTAGAAAGCAATCCCAATATAATACCATTCTCGCATTGTCGAATTTTAAAAACACCATAATATCAGGACGTTAAGATTTTGGCAGATTTTTGGCATATATCATTTCTGAAAGCAAATTAATACTCAGGAACGATGAAAAAGAAAAATATAATAGATGCCAAAAAACATTTCAAATTTAAATGGGATGATAAAGTAATATTAATTGCTGACGACTTGAAAGTAAATTTTATTTTATTACAGGCAATGTTGGAAGAAACTCAGGCAAACATACTTTGGGTAAAAAATGGCAAACAGGCATTAGATGAATGTACTACAAATGAAAGTATTGATCTCGTACTTATGGATTATAATATGCCTGAGATGAATGGCTATGAAGCCACAGTAAAAATAAAATCATTTCGAAATAATTTACCGGTAATTTCTCATTCTTCGTGTTCAGTTGGAACTCCTGAGTTTGAAAATATTTCTGCAACTTGCGATGATTATATTGTAAGACCTATATGCAAAGATTCACTTTTAACAAAAATCGAAAAGTATTTAAATAATGCTCATATAAATTTATAATTTGTTTTGGTTAATAATAATTGGAAGGGGAAAGCCCGGTGTTAAGTGCATCGGGTTTTTTTTTATTCAGTTGGGATTAGTTTTTTATTATACAATTATTAATTTTGACGGTGAAATTTTCGGGGAGTAGCGCAGTCCGGTAGCGCACTACGTTCGGGACGTAGGGGTCGCGGGTTCAAATCCCGCCTCTCCGACAATTATTATGATTTTGGATTAATAGGAACGCTGAGCACACGGAAGAACACGGAATTTCACGGAAATTATAAACACACTTTTCCGCGACTATCTGCGTTCATCTGTGTAATCTGCGTTCCCGTTTTTAAAGCTGTTTTCTAAAAGATAGAAATGCTGAACACGCGGAGAAACACGGACTTTCACAGAAATTATAAACACACTTTTCTGCGACTATCTGCGTTCATCTGTGTAATCTGCGTTCCCGTTTTTAAAGCTGTTTTCTAAAAGATAGAAATGCTGAACACGCGGAGAAACACGGACTTTCACAGAAATTATAAACACACTTTTCTGCGACTATCTGCGTTCATCTGTGTAATCTGCGTTCCCGTTTTTAAAGCTGTTTTCTAAAAGATAGAAATGCTGAACACGCGGAGAAACACGGACTTTCACAGAAATTATAAACACACTTTTCTGCGACTATCTGCGTTCATCTGTGTAATCTGCGTTCCCGTTTTTAAAGCTGTTTTCTAAAAGATAGAAATGCTGAACACGCGGAGAAACACGGACTTTCACAGAAATTATAAACACACTTTTCTGCGACTATCTGCGTTCATCTGTGTAATCTGCGTTCCCGTTTTTAAAGCTGTTTTCTAAAAGATAGAAATGCTGAACACGCGGAGAAACACGGACTTTCACAGAAATTATAAACACACTTTTCTGCGACTATCTGCGTTCATCTGTGTAATCTGCGTTCCCGTTTTTAAAGCTGTTTTCTAAAAGATAGAAATGCTGAACACGCGGAGAAACACGGACTTTCACAGAAATTATAAACACACTTTTCCGCGATTATCGGCGTTATTCCGTGTCATTCGCGTTCCCATTAACACAATTATTTCAATAATAATATAGAAGTAATAATCAAGCATAATACAGTTATCCAATAAAATTAATTTGCATCAGGATAACAAATCAATTATCTTTGTTTCTGAACCAAAACCAAATAGAGATGAAAAAGATTATTATTGCTTTATTCACAGGATTGTTTTTTTTGTTCTCAATTAACTATTCTGTTGCTCAATGCACACCTGAAGACGAAACTACTTGTCCGGATCCGGAAAATAACGGGGAAGTTTGTCCCGATACTTTACCTGATCTTACACAGGAAATATTTTACAGCGAAACTGTTACCATTTTACCTCCACCGGAAGTTGAAATAATCCCGGGCTATCCGGTAGCTCTCCATCACATCCAAATTATGGACATTGAAAATCTTCCTCCCGGAATTTCATGGATTTCTAATGATCCTGATACTGTTTTTATGGTGGGTACGTATTACTGCATTTTACTTGATGGTACTCCAACAGACACGGGAACTTATTTTTTAAAAATTATTGTTGATGCTTATATGCAGGGTATTAGTGGATCTGATCCTATTTATATTGGCACAACGATAGATTCAACATCTGTATCATTAACTGTTCTTGAGGGTCAAGGTATAATAATTGATCCGGAATTTAGCGATTTGAGTTTTATTAGTGCTGTACCTAATCCATTTTCCGGAACTACAGAAATCAAATTCTTTACGAAAGAAAAATCCGAAATTGAATTTGTTGTTTATAATCTTATTGGCGAACAAATTCACAGACAATTATTGTTTGTTTTGGCGGGAGAGAATTCAATTAATTTCAATGGAAAAGATATCCCAAAAGGAATGTATCTGTTTTCTGTTTCAAGTAAAACTACCGGATTTACAAATACTTTTATAAAAATTGATTAATGGTTTTGCAGCTAATTATTTTATTTGCAATTATCCACATTTAGTGGATTTTATAATTGTTGTTGAATTGGGAAAATTGGGAATAAGGGAAATAGTGGAAATATGGGGAATAAGGAAAATATGGGAAACAGGAATGCCTTTATACCCTTACGACTGAAAGGCGTCCGTATGGATACCTTTATATCCCATATACCATTTTGAAATTTTATTCAAACCTTCGGGTGTTAACAACTGACTTTAAATTACAAGAAGTATGAAAACCGGATTTTTTTTCTCTTTTGTTTTATTGTTTTTTAGCCTTACTTTGATTGCTCAACAAACGAATATGAGCGGGCGCATTACCGACTCAAAAACCGGTGAAAGTCTTGTTGGAGTTAATATTGTTGTTGATAGTACTGCAGGTGGAGTTTCTGATGTTAATGGTAATTATTACCTGAAAGTTGATCCCGGAAAACATATTTTGAAATTTTTATTTGTTGGATTTTCTCCACAAATCAGAAAAGTAAATATTGATTTTTCTGAAGAAAAAGTTCTAAATATTCAATTAGTTCAAAGTTTACATGATCTTGACATGGTTGTGGTTTCAGCAGGAAGATATCAGCAAAAACTTTCTGAACTTACTGTCTCGATGATGGTTATTAAACCTGATTTTATTGAAAATACAAATACAGCAAATCTTGAAAAAAGCTTGAATATGATGCCCGGAGTAGAAGTTATGGATGGACAAACCAGCATTCGCGGAGGAAGTGGATATAGTTACGGTGCAGGCAGCAGGGTGATGTTTCTTGTTGATGGTTTGCCGATAATAACTCCGGATGCCGGTGATGTAAAATGGAATTTTTTGCCTGTTGAAAATATCGATCAGGTTGAAGTTCTGAAAGGTGCATCCTCATCTTTGTATGGATCTTCGGCTTTGAATGGAGTTATTAATATCAGGACAGCAGTTCCCAAAAGCGAACCCATTACAAAGATTCAATGCTTCACCGGAATATTTATGAATCCGAAAAGGAATGAATTAATTTGGTGGGGAAAAGACAGACCTGTATTTGCCGGAGCAAGTTTGTTTCACTCACGAAAGATTGAAAATATTGATATTACTGCCGGAGCTAATGCTTTTACTGACGCTGTTTATAGAACGGAAGAACACGAAAAACGGATGCGAATGAATTTTAACTTCCGTTATCGGGATAAAAAAGTTAAAGGACTTTCGTACGGAATAAACACAAATATCATGCATCAGGAGGTATCAGATTTTTTTATTTGGATTGATGCTGATTCTGGTGCTTTTCAACAACGTACGGATGTTATCACGCCAAGTAAAGGCTTGCGATTAAATCTTGATCCTTATATAATTTATTTTGACAAAAACGGGAACAGACATAGTTTAAAAACTCGGTATTTCCGAAACTCAAATAATTTTGATGAGAATCCTGACAAAAATAATGCCTCTGATCTTTTTTTCGGAGAATATCAATTTCATTGTGAATACAAAAACAAACTGAATGTAACATGTGGTATTTCAGCTTCGTATGCAAATGTTGTTTCAAATCTTTACGGAGATCATTTTAGTAAAAATGCAGCTATTTATTCTCAGTTCGACAAGAAGTTTTTTGATAAACTGGGAATTTCTCTGGGTTTTAGATGGGAAGCTTATGATCTTGATAATTTAGCTTCCGGTTCAAAACCTGTAATCCGGACAGGATTAAATTACCGGATTGCTAAAGCTACATTTATCCGTGCTTCTTTTGGTCAGGGTTATCGCTTTCCTTCAATTGCCGAAAAATATACATCAACAAGTCTGGGAAGTATAAATATTTTTCCGAACCCAGATTTGAATCCCGAAACAGGGTGGAGTGCCGAAATTGGAATTAAACAAGGAATGAAAGTTGGAGAATGGAAAGGCTTTTTTGATGCTGCTGCCTTTTTAACAAGATACCATGATATGATAGAATTTACTTTTGGTGTTTATAAACCCGACTCGGTAGCTGTTCCGACAATCAATCATCTTGGATTTAAATCACTAAATGTAGGGAATGCACGAATTACCGGATTTGATTTTAACTTTACAGGACAAGGGAAAATTTTAAATATCCCGATTACAATGTTTGCCGGATATACTTATACTTATCCTTTAAATCTGAATGCTGACAGCAGTATTAATGAGATTTTAAAATATCGTTTTTTCAATTCCATAAAAGGAGATATTGAATTTGATTTTAAAAAGATTAAAACAGGAATAAGTTTCAATTATCATAGTTTTATTAAAAATATTGATGAAGCTTTTGAAGAGCCTGTTATTCTTGGAATGCCAATTTTTCCGGGACTAAAAGAATATCGTCAGGAACATAATAAAGGTAATTTCACTTTAGATTTTAGATTTTCTTATCAGATCAGCTTCTCATCAAAAGTATCTTTGATTTTGAAAAATGCCCTCAATAATGAAAACATGGAAAGACCGGGTGATATTCAGCCACCGAGGAATCTTGCGATTCAGTATTTGTTGAGATTGTGA
>JAIORY010000443.1 GCA_021107915.1 Bacteroidales bacterium
GACTAAAAACTGATAACAGAAATAATACATAAAATAAAATGCAAAATCAATCAAAAGCATATCTATACGCACTGATAACAGTTCTTATCTGGTCAACAATGAGTTCGGCTTTTAAGATTACTTTGCGGTATATTGATTTTGCCGGAATGCTTTTGATAGCTTCGTTTGTGTCGGTTGTTACACTTTTTATAATACTTCTTTTTCAGAAAAAATTTGTTTTAATAAAAAAACTGCGATTTCGTGATATTTTGAATTCAGCAATTCTCGGATTTATAAATCCATTTTTATATTATTTTGTATTGTTTAAAGCATATTCACTTTTGAAAGCTCAGGTGGCAGGAACATTAAATTATTTCTGGCCTATAGTTTTGGTTTTGCTTTCAATTCCAATTCTTAAACAAAAGATTGGTTTAAAAAGCATAGTTGCAATTTTTGTTAGTTTCTTCGGGATAATAATTATTTCAACACAAGGGAGATTGCTTTCACTTGAATTTGGAAATATTTATGGAGTGCTCCTTGCGATTGGAAGTGCTTTTTTATGGGCATTTTTCTGGTTATTTAATTTAAAAGATAAACGCGAGGAAGTCTCAAAGCTGTTCCTGAATTTTGTTTTTGGATTTATCTATATTTTAATAACGATAATTTCCTTTACGGATATTTCCTTGCCGGATATTAAAGGAATAATCGGTTCGGTTTATATCGGGCTTTTTGAAATGGGAATAACTTATATCATCTGGTTTAAAGCACTTAAATATTCCTCAAACACAGCAAAAGTAAGTAATCTCGTTTTCCTTTCTCCATTTATTGCTTTGATGATAATCAGAATAACAGTAGGAGAGGAGATAATGATTTCAACTATTGTTGGATTGATTTTTATTGTTTCCGGTATTTTATTGCAGAGATATTTTGCTTCTTCTAAGAAGTAGGCAGTTTTCAGTTCACAGTCGGCAGTTGGCAGTAGGCAGTAGGCAGTAGGCAGTTCACAGTCCATAGTTGGCAGTCGGCAGTTGGCAGTCCACAGTTTGCAATATGCAGAAAACTGACTGCCGACTGAAGACTGCTGACTGAAGACCGAGGACTGAAGACTTAAAATAAAATCCTGTCAAAACTTTTTTCGTTTACTCAGATGTGCCAATCATATCAAAATACTACCTTTGTTTAGTGAAAAAGAAAAAGGTAGCATTTAAAACATTAGGCTGTAAACTTAATTTTTCGGAAACATCAACAATTTCAAAAAAGTTTCCTGTTGAAGAATTTGATATTGTTGATTTTAGAGAAAAAGCAGATGTTTATGTAGTGCATACATGTATTGTTACTGCTACTGCCGGGAAAAAAAGCAGAGCTGCGATAAGGCAAGCTAACCGGAGAAACCCTGATGCAAAAATTGCAGTCTTGGGTTGTTATTCTCAATTAAGTCCGGAAAAACTCATGGAAATTGAGGGAGTAAAACTTGTTCTTGGAAATAATGAAAAATACAATATTGTTGAACATTTAAAAAGTATTGAGGAAGACCCTGTTCATGCAGAAAAGATTTCTCTCCAGACAATCAGCAAAACAAAGGAATTTCATCATTCATATTCTTATGGCGATCGTACGCGCTCATTTTTAAAAGTTCAGGATGGTTGCGATTATTTCTGTTCTTATTGCACAATCCCTAGGGCAAGAGGTAGAAGCAGAAGCGATACAATTGCTAATACAATCGAAAAAGCAAAAGAAATAGCAAAAACCGATGTGAAGGAAATAATCCTCACAGGAGTAAATATCGGGGATTTTGGAAAAAATAACGATGAGGATTTCTTTGGATTAATTAATGAACTTGATAAAGTTGAAGGAATTGAGCGTTATAGAATTTCATCAATAGAACCGGAACTTTTATCTAATGAAATAATCAAATTTGTGGCTTCTTCAAAAAAGATATTACCTCATTTTCATATTCCATTGCAAGCCGGCACGAACAAAATTCTTAAAGCAATGAAACGAAAATATGACAGGGAATTATTTGCTGATAGAGTGAGTCTTATCAAATCAATTATGCCGCAAGCTTGCATTGCTGTTGATTTAATTGTTGGAATTCCGGGCGAAACAGATAAGGATTTTCAGGATGCTTGTCATTTTATTGAAAGTACGGATGTTTCTTATTTGCACGTTTTTTCTTTTTCAGAAAGACAGGGGACACCGGCTTATAATATGGACGGCAAAATATCTAAACAAAAAATTAAAGAGCGAAGTAAAATTTTGCATGAACTTTCAGAAAAGAAAAAGAATAAATTTTATAAACAAAACATCAACTCAAATCGTAAAGTGCTTTTTGAATCATCAAAACAAAACGGAATGATGTTCGGCTTTACCGAAAATTATATAAAAGTTAAAACTATCTTTGATGAAAATAAAATCAATAAAATAATTAATGTAAAATTGGTTGAAATTGATGAGGAAGGGGCTTTTAAGGTAGAAATAATAAGTGAGTTGAAGTGAGCTAAAATTTGGAGTGAACTAAAGTTATTTGAAATATATACTGATTAACGAATGATGATTTAAGAAGGAAAAAATAATGAAAATCTACACGGACTCCTTTTGATCGTTGTATGTTGAGTGTTGAATGTTTAATTCATATAATGAGTTGGTGTTTTATAAAACCCACTACAAACAACATATAGCTTTTTAAATTTTAGTCATTTTAGCTCATTTAAAATTTTAGTCATTTTAGTTCATTTAAAATTTTAGTCATTATAAAAAAAAACATGTACCCAAAACTAAGTGATTTAATAAACGATCTGTTAGGAACAAATATCAATTTGCCAATACAGAGTTATGGTTTTATGCTTGCAATGGCTTTTCTTGTCGGCGGGACAATAATTTATTTCGAACTAAAAAGAAAAGAAAAAGAAGGATTGTTACAAGCTCAGAAAAAAAAGATTGTAAAAGGAAAACCTGCAAGTTCAACCGATTTGATATTTTCTGCAATTATTGGTTTTATTCTTGGCTTTAAAATTGTTGGAGCAGCTTTTGATTACACTTTCTTTGCAAATGATCCACAGGGATTTTTATTTTCATCTGATGGTAATATTATTGGTGGATTAATATTTGGCGCAGCTTATGCTTACTACATTTATTGGAAAAAAAATAAAGATAAACTTGATAAACCAAAAGAAGTTGAAGTCTTGGTTCATCCTTATCAATTGACAGGAACAATTATTTTAATAGCAACTTTAACCGGTATTATCGGTGCAAAATTTTTTCACCAATTAGAAAATCTTGATGACTTTTTTGCTGATCCCGTTGGGTCTTTGCTTTCATTTAGCGGACTTACTTTTTACGGTGGGCTGATAGTTGCTGCTTTCGCACTTATTTATTATGCCAATAGAAATAAAATTTCATGGAAGCATCTTGCTGATGTCATTGCACCTGCATTGATGATTGCTTATGCAATTGGTAGAATTGGATGTCAGGTTTCAGGTGATGGCGATTGGGGAATAATAAATACAGCCCCAAAACCCGAATGGCTGAGTTTTCTTCCCGAATGGCTTTGGGCTTACGATTATCCAAATAATATTCTTAATCAGGGTGAATTGATAGAAGGCTGTACAGGAGATTATTGCCACCATCTTGTACCTCCGGTTTTTCCAACTCCGGTTTATGAAACTACAACATGTACAATTTTATTCTTAGTTTTGTGGTTTATTCGAAAAAATATTAAAATACCGGGAATTCTTTTTTCGATTTATTTAATGTTAAATGGTGTTGAACGGTTTTTTATAGAAAAGATTAGAGTAAATGAAACGTATAATATTTTCGGAAGTAAAATTACACAAGCTGAAATCATATCAGTTGTCTTAATTTTGCTTGGGGGAATTGGAGTTTGGTATTTTTCATTTTATCATAAAAAAAATAAAAAGGAAGGATAGAAAATGAATTTAGATTTATTAACAAGACAGGTTTGTAATACTTGTCGTGCCGTTGGCGGATATATTCACGATGAGCTTTATAATATTCAAAATTCTGATATTAAAGAAAAGGGATTGCATGATTTTGTAACTTACGTAGATAAAAACTCAGAGAAAAGACTTATCAGAGATCTTTCAAAACTGCTTCCTGAGGCAGGTTTTATTGTTGAAGAAAATTCTGATGTTAAAAAAGCAAATGAATATAACTGGATAATTGATCCTCTTGATGGAACAACAAATTTCATTCATCATATTCCGATTTACTCGATTAGTGTTGCTCTGATGCGAAATAATGAAGTAATAATCGGGGTGGTTTATGGAGTGAATAACAGAGAGTGTTTTTATGCGTGGGAAGGAAGTCAGGCATTTCTCAATCGTTTACCAATCAAGGTTTCAGAAACTTCAATATTAGATAATTCATTACTGGCAACCGGTTTCCCTTTCAATGATTATAGCAAGTTAGATGACTATTTAAAAATTTTTAAAACTTTAATGTTGAAAACCCAAGGTATCAGACGACTTGGCTCTGCTGCTATTGATCTTGCTTATGTTGCATGTGGAAGATTCGATGGATTTTATGAATATGGATTACATTCGTGGGATGTAGCTGCCGGTGCTTTTATTGTTAAACAGGCAGGAGGTGAAGTTTCCGATTTTAAAGGTGGTGATGACTTTATTTTTGGAAGTGAGATCGTTGCCTCAAATAAGTATATTTATGCAGAATTAATGAATTCTGTTAATACTTATTTTAAATAAAAAGTAGTAATATTGTAAACTGTGACTACACGAAAATACGAAATTTTCAGAATAAAAATTGCTAAATATAAGTTAGTAATTTAATTCTACATTCGTAAAGTTTTTGCGTTTTAGTATATTGTTACAGACAAATAATGGTTTGTTCATTTTTATTAAATTTTGATGAAGAAAAATATTTTAAAAATTAAAAATAAGGAAAACAAGGAAAATCCTTTAAGGAGTGTTTCTAAAGCAGTTAGTTATAGGCTTCTCGCTACCGGAGCAACCTTTACTTTAAGTTTTATCATTTTTGACAGATATACTGAAATACCGGTAAATGAAAGTGTTGAAAATGCCGGATTAATTGCAAGTGCCGAGTTTTTTGCAAAAATATTCCTGTATTATTTACACGAACGTTTGTGGACTAATATTTCGTGGGGTAAATATTGGAGAAAATTATACTGGGGAAAGAAAGCATGGCGAAAGCTCTATAATAATATGCATGATGAGCAATTAGCATCTAATACTAAGTCACGATAATTATATTACAATGAAAAGAATAAAAATATCATTTCTACTTTTTCTTTTAATGGCTGGATTTCAGGGGTTCTGTCAAAAAACCGATTCATTAATAAATAATCCCGAAAAAAGAATCAGGGTTTTAAAGCTTGATATAAAAAAAGAAATTGCTCCTCCCGTTTGGCGAACAACCCAAAAGGCATTCAAATTTGCTAATGATACAAATGCTGATTTGATTCTTGTTCACATGAATACTTATGGTGGAATGCTTGATGCTGCTGATTCTATACGCACAATAATACTTCAATCAGAAATACCTGTTTATGTTTTTATTGATAATAATGCTGCGTCTGCCGGTGCACTTATTTCATTAGCTTGCGATAGTATTTATATGCGAGCAGGAGCAAATATCGGGGCTGCAACAGTTGTAAATCAAAAGGGAGAACCGATGCCCGATAAATATCAGTCATATATGAGATCAATGATGCGTTCAACTGCCGAAGCAACAGGAAGAGATCCTGATATAGCTCAGGCAATGGTTGATCCACGAATTTCAATTTACGGTGTGGTCGATTCAGTAAAAGTCCTCACATTTACTACTTCCGAAGCAATAAAACATAATTTTTGTGAAGGACAGGCTGATAATATTAAAGAAGTATTAAAGATGTCGGGAATTGAAAATTATGAAATCGTTAAACAAAAAATTACTGCTGCTGATAAGTTCATAGGGTTTCTTATTAATCCAATGATAAGCGGAATATTGATAATGTTGATCATTGGTGGAATATATTTTGAATTGCAAAGTCCCGGAATCGGATTCCCTTCCATTGCTGCTGTTGTAGCTGCATTGTTGTACTTTGCCCCACTTTACGTAGAGGGTCTTGCAAATAATTGGGAGATTATGATATTTATTGTTGGAGTTATTCTTGTGGCAATAGAAATATTTGCAATTCCCGGATTTGGTGTTGCAGGAATCTCTGGTTTGATATTAATTGTTACCGGCTTGACCTTAAGTATGGTTGATAATATGGGTTTTGATTTTTCTGATGTTCAGTTAAATGGCTTGTTTAAAGCGTTTTTTATTGTCATGATATCAATATTCCTTTCGGTGATAGGATCGATGTATCTGAGTAAAAAAATGTTCACAACAACAATTTTTGGGCATCTTGCCTTGGATGTAACTCAACAAGCAAATGACGGATATACTTTTTCTGATAATGAATATAAAAGTATGTTGGGAAAATCAGGAATTGCCCGTACTTCCTTACGTCCTGCCGGAAAAGTAGAAATCGAAAATGAAGTTTATGATGCAACGGCAATCACAGGATATATTGAAAAAGGTGATAATATTGAAGTGATAAAATATGAAACCGCTCAATTATTTGTGAGGAAAATTGAAAACTAAGATTTATAAGGTAACGAAGCCACAAATATATCAGCAAAAGTGAATATTTTATAAAAAGTCAGCAGTCGGCAGTTTACAGTCGGCAAAGAGCAAACTGGAGACTGAAGACTGGAGACTGATAATTACAAAATCAATATTTTATTTTAAAAAAAAGTTTTACGGGATAATAGTGTAATGAAGATCGAATTAATAAAAGCCGATATTACAAAATTAGAAGTTGATGCCATAGTAAATGCTGCAAATACTTCGCTTTTAGGAGGTGGGGGAGTGGATGGTGCTATTCACAGAGCTGCAGGGCGCGAATTACTTGAAGAATGCAAAACCCTTGGTGGTTGTGCAACCGGCAATGCCAAAATTACAAAAGGATATAATTTGCCGGCAAAATTTATTATTCATACCATTGGACCGGTTTGGAATGGTGGCATTAGAAATGAAAATGAACTTCTTACCCAATGCTATCAAAATAGTCTTAATCTTGCTATTGAAAATAATTGCAGTTCTATTGCATTTCCAAATATCAGTACCGGTGTTTATCGATTTCCAAAACAACAAGCAGCAGAGATTGCAATAAGTACGGTAGAAAATTTCCTTTCAGAAAATAAAATCAATAAAGTGTATTTTGTTTGTTTTGATGATGAAAATTATAATATTTACAAAAATATTCTGTACGAAATGAAATGATGAGTCCACACCGATTTTTTTAGCGTGTTCAGGGTTCGGGGTTCAGAAAGAAAGAAAACATAAGAGATACTGCACCTGAAAAGGATAGGATACTTTTCTTTTTCACAACAATTTCTAAAAACTTACCAGACTTTGTTAAATGATATACAAACGAAATTTCTTTTGTCTAATGAACCGCTAAGTACGAGACCTGTACGCTTGGTGGTGTGAGAGGTTCTCCCTACCGGTTTTTACTGGTGGGGCAGCCTACTCAATTGTGCCTAGTTTTTTTCTTATTTCCAAGTTGTTTTCTTTAATTCTTCGGCTATTATTTCTAGATTATTATACTCATTGAGAGTTAAATAGTCTCTTAAATCTTTGTATCTGTGACCTTGGATTCCTCCGTGGGAGGTTTTTCTAAAATCAGTTTCATACGTCCTGCTTTCTGGTAGAATATAGTATTTTAAGCCAGAATGATTTGTACCTAATTCAGATAGTCCATTTTTTAGACGTTTTATTTGCTCATCAGTATGTCCTTTACTGTGAATGGTTAATTTTTCTGTATTGGCATCATAGTCAGCAATTATTGTTGTTTCGATTTCTGATATTGTCCTTACAGACTTCCAATTATATAAGCCAAAGAACTTAAATTTTTGACTGTGCCAACTAGTCGGGCAATAATATATTTTGTGTTTTTTATTCCAATTATAAGAGAAGCCCGTCGGTACGAATAATAATTTATATTCTTCATTAGAAATCAAATTACTTCCGAAACAGTAATTACTGAAATCGTCAAGAAGCAATCGCAGCTCCATATCGTGCGTATTTTCCTCATAAATACCTTCTAAATTCTCAATTAAATCGTTGAACAATAAATTATTAAACTGAATATTTAGATTTGGGTATTCTTCATTTAGTCTTTTGTTTATCTCGATAACTTCATTATCCTCAAATTTGACAGAACTTAAATGCCAAAGTTGATTCTGACCGTCTGTGTTAAATACTTTACCGTATTTAACTAATTTGCTAATAAATTCCTTGCTGTTTAATTTTGTTTCAATCACAATTTTTGAGGGTTTAATCTCAATGTGTCCGTCAATAATGCCATTTCCCATTCCAATTTGTTGAGAAAAAATTGGTTGTGGATAATATTGCTGTTGAATACTACCTTCATTCAAACGTTCTATCATCGACTTGTAGTAATTCACATTCAGGTCATTCAATCTAGACAGCATCAACAACACATTATTGGTAACTGTGTTTTCTCTTTGAGAGTATTTTTGAAATTGGCTTATTCTCATTTTCTTGGTTTTAAATTAGGCACAACTCCTAAATATTTACTACACTACACGCATTATTTCGCCTTTGTCCATTGTAGTGTATTTTGTTAAAATATTGATTAATAACACGTTTTCTTTTATGAAGTAAATATTCATAGTTTTATTTTTCAAATTTATAAAGAAAATCCGAATAAAATGTAATAGCATAATATTTTAAGAAAATAATTTCGTCCCATATCAGTTTTTTAACCGATAACTGAAAACCGATAACCAATAACCGATAACCGACAACCAACAACATCACCTTTTCCTCAGCCAAAATCTCTTAAT
>JAIORY010000423.1 GCA_021107915.1 Bacteroidales bacterium
TAATTTCATAATTCATTTTTTTCTTAAAGGTACAAAAAGTATTTTTACTGACAGTTTTTTTAACACATATATTTACAGATATTTAGACATTAAAGACAGACACTAATTAGAGATGTTTTAAAAGAGAAAATAAAGAATTAATAGAAGTCCCCTTTAGTAAAAAGAATTATAACTTTGGATTAAAGGTTTCATAATTAATTGATGTTTTTTCAAATCTTATGAAAAAATTTCTTGCTTCGTAATGACTGTTATTGTTAGCAAAAAAATCATAAAATACTTTTCCCTCAAAACCTATATTAAGACTGTCGTAAATAATTATTGAATTTACAGAGTCTTCATTATATTGTCTCTCTGCCCAAAATTGTGCGCTTAATGCAGTTATTTTTTTAATTTTCCATACACCACTTGTGTCAAATTTTATTCTGGCACTATAGTCGATATATGTATTTAAATTATAAACAAGCTGAAAAGTATCCGGTGGATAAACAATATCTTTAAAATTGGAATAAACAGGAATTTCAGTTTCTATAGGATCTTTAAAGCAGGATTCAAAAATTAAAAGAAAGCTGAATAAGATGAAAATACTTATGATAAATTGTGATTTCATTTGTGTTTTTTTCTTTTTCTTTAAAAGTGAAACTTATGAACGACATAAAAGTATAAAATAATTTGAAACCGGACAATTATTTTACTAAATGACAATGTCCTTTTTGTAGTTCATGCTCAACGATTTTGTATTTTTTTTCAACTTCTCGCCCATCTTTATATCTTACTTTAACTTTCTCGTTTCTTCCAATCTTTTTTGTAACTTTTACCGGTTGCGATTTTTGATTGACTTGTGTATCGCTGTGCGCCTGGGATAAAAGATCGGTTCTTTCTTCTTTCATTTTGCTCATATCAAGTCCGCGGGGTGCTTGTGCTTCTCTGATATTATCAGGATCTTGTGGAGGAATATTTGCTTTTATCAGAAAAGAACTAACATTATCGTTTATATCCTGAAGTACAGTTTTAAATAATTCAAAGGATTCGAATTTATAGATAAGTAGCGGATCTTTTTGTTCGTATGAAGCATTTTGTACTGACTGTTTAAGTTCGTCCATTTCGCGAAGATGCTCTTTCCACGCATTATCAATAGTTCCAAGAGTAATCCCTTTTTCAATTGAAAGAATTACTTCTTTACTTTTATCATCGTATGCTCTTTGCAGATTTGCAACTGCCTGCATTGTTTTTGAACCATCACTAATTGGTATGGCAATGTTTTCATAAGGTGAATTTCTTTCATAAACATCTTTAATAATAGGATAGGTTTGCTTTGCAATCATTTCAGATTTATCATGGTAATTTTTATAAACCATCTGAAAAAGTTTATCTGTAACTTCATCTGGATTTGCTGCAAAAAAATCTTTTTCATCGTAAGGAGATTCTATTGCAAGAATCCTGAAAAGTTCCATTTTGAAACCTTCAAAGTCTCTTTGTTCCTGATATTCATTGGCTATTTTTTCGCAAACATCGTACATCATATTTGAAATATCAACGGCAAGCCTGTCTCCATGCAGTGCATGTTTTCTTTTCTTGTAAATTACTTCTCTTTGGGCGTTCATTACATCATCGTATTCAAGCAATCGTTTACGAATACCAAAGTTATTTTCTTCAACTTTTCTTTGCGCTCTTTCAATGGATTTTGAGATCATTGAATGTTGGATAACTTCTCCTTCTTTAAGCCCAAGCCTATCCATTATTCCTGCAATTCGTGATGAGCCGAACATACGCATTAAATCATCTTCAAGAGAAACAAAAAACTGCGAACTGCCGGGATCACCTTGTCGTCCTGAACGACCTCTCAACTGGCGGTCAACACGTCGTGATTCATGTCTTTCGGTACCGATAATTGCAAGTCCGCCTGCATTAACTACTTCAGGAGTCAATTTAATATCGGTTCCTCTACCTGCCATGTTTGTAGCTATTGTAACAGCTCCGGGTTGACCGGCTTCTGCAACAATATCTGCTTCTCTCTGATGAAGCTTGGCATTTAATACATTATGTTTAACTCTTTGCCGGTTCAGCATACGGCTTAGTAATTCAGAAGTTTCAACAGAAGTTGTTCCAACAAGTACAGGTCGTTTGTTTTTAACCAAAGCAATTATTTCGTTAATTACAGCATTAAGTTTTTCTCGTTTTGTTTTGAAAATAAAGTCTTCTCTGTCATCACGAATAATTGGTCTGTTTGTAGGAATTACTACAACATCAAGCTTGTAAATATCCCAAAGTTCACCTGCTTCGGTTTCCGCAGTACCTGTCATACCGGCAAGTTTATTGTACATCCTGAAATAATTTTGCAGTGTAATAGTTGCATAGGTTTGAGTAGCAGCTTCTACTTTTACGTTTTCTTTTGCTTCAATGGCTTGATGTAGTCCATCAGAATATCTTCGTCCTTCAAGAACACGCCCTGTTTGTTCATCAACAATTTTTACTTTATTGTCCATAATGATATATTCAATATCTATTTCGAATAAAGAATACGCTTTAAGTAATTGGTTTACTGTATGAACTCTTTCTGATTTTATTGAGTAATCTTGAATTATTTCATTTTTCTTTTTAAGTTTTTTCGATTCAGAAAGATCTGATTTTTCAAGTTCGGCTATTTCAGCACCAACATCAGGTAGTATATAAAAATCCGAAGTTTGGTATGATTTTGTCATCAAATCAATCCCTTTTTCGGTAATATCAATTGAATTATTTTTTTCGTCAATAACAAAATATAATTCATCATCAATTTTATGCATGTGCTTACTTTGTTCCTGCATATAAAAAGTTTCTGTTTTGTGCACAAGAGCTTTCATGCCCGGTTCGCTAAGGAATTTTATTAATGGTTTTAATTTTGGTAAACCTCTGAATGCCCTGAATAATAAATCACTGCCTTTTTTAATTTTTTCATTGTCATTCTCTTCTTTAAGTAAACTCTTAGCTTCTGAAAGTAATTTTGTTATAAGTTTTCTTTGAGCGTTGTAAAGTGATTCAATAGCGGGTTTAAGTTCATGAAATTCCTGTTTGTCGCCTCTTGGTGTTGGACCGGAAATAATCAAAGGAGTACGTGCATCATCTATCAAAACCGAATCTACCTCATCCACAATAACAAAATTATGAGGGCGTTGAACAAGCTCATCAGGATTACCGGTCATATTGTCGCGCAAATAATCAAAGCCAAATTCATTGTTTGTTCCATAAGTTACATCGGCGAGGTATGCTTTTCTTCTTTCTTCGGAATTTGGTTGATGCTTGTCAATACAATCGACTTTTAATCCATGAAATTCGTAAATTACACTCATCCATTCAGAGTCACGTTTTGCAAGATAATCGTTAACTGTTACAAGATGGACTCCTTTTCCCGGCAAGGCATTCAAATAAACAGGCAAAGTAGCAACAAGTGTTTTTCCCTCTCCTGTGCCCATCTCGGCAATTTTCCCCTGATGAAGTACTGCACCACCAATAAGCTGAACATCGTAATGGATCATATTCCAAGTGATGAGATTTCCACCTGCAACCCACGAATTATTGTAAATTGCTTTATTGCCTTTTATATTAATATGATCTTTTTCGGCGGCAAGTTCTCTGTCAAATTCCGTTGCTGTAACTTCAATTGTTTTATTTTCCGCAAATCTTTTTGCAGTTTCTTTAATGACTGAAAATGCTTCAGGAAGAATCTGGTCCAATATCTCCTGGCTTTTATTGTAGCTTTCTTTCCCAAGTCTATCAATTTCCTCCCAGAGTTTCTCTCTCTTTTCAATACTTTTTTCGTCCTTAATATTTTCTTTTATCTCTACAATTTTATTTTCTTCAGCGGAAATATATTCTTTTATACGTTTTTTAAATTCTTCGGTTTTTGCCCTAAGTCCATCATTACTGAGGACTGTAATGCTTTTATATGCTTCGGCAACTTGATCAACAATAGGATTTAAAATTTTTAAATCTCTCTTTGCTTTTGTTCCAACGAATTTTTTGAAAACACTTAACATATTATTTTCGATTTTTTTATTGAATCATTAATATCAATAATCATTCCTTTAGATATTATGACAATCCGTCATAATTTATAACAAAAGTACTTTAATTTATTTTATGATAAAATTCTTATTTAACTAAACTTACTTGTAATATTTCGTTCTACTACGAATTTAATGGATAGAATGATATAATGATTAAATGATAAAATTATGTTACCACTATAATTGCAATAAAACCATAATTGTTAATAGAGTTTCACTTTGGATAATTTCCATCCGGGTGCCACAGCCGGACAGCTTATAATATTAGCTTCAGGATTAATTAAAACATTAACGGGTAGCATTTTTACATTATAATTTTCAAGTAATTCTATATTATTATTGAAATGAAGAAATATCCAGTCATAGTTTTTTTCGGTAAGAATATTTTTTGCTTTTTCAGGATGGCGATCAGTTGAAATACTAATAAAATCAATCTTATTTTTATATTGATTTTTAATTTTTTGAATGGAATCCATTTCCAAAATACACCTTATGCAATTAGAATTCCAGAAATTTATATACACATATTTCCCTTTAAAATCTTTTAACGAAATTATGTTATTATTAAAATCAGGAAGTGAGAAATTAGGTGCCGCTGTGCCTGGTTTTAATTTATTTATTGATAAAATCAGATTTTTTGCTATTTCCCGATTTTGGGAAAATTTTCCATTTTCTGAAATCTCAGAAATAATTTTCAGAATATTTTCCTTGTTATAATTAGGAGTATAATAAAGCTCGGTAAGGCTTTTAAGTAATACAAGTTCAAGGATTTGATAGTCTTGGGAGAGAAGTTTGTCCTTTTTTATTATTTTTATTAACTCCAATACCGATGCATTGTTATGTTCATTATTAATAATATTTCTAATGTGGTTTATTGAAATATTATTGGAATTTATATTTAAATATCGATCGAAAGATGTATTAAAAAAGCTCATGTACTCAATATTATTGTAAAGCACTTTTTTATTGATAAAGTATTCCTGAGCAATATTTGTTTTGTTTTTTATTCCTGCCATTTGCTCAATCGAAGCAATCTTATATTTTACATAATTTTCGAAATATTTATTTTCTGAGGCATTTAATAAATTATTGGTTCTGTTTTTTAAAGTGTCAATAAGAAATTTCTGTCGTTTTTTATAGAGATTATTAAAATTGTTGATTATAAAATTATTATAAATAAAATTAAAATTTCTGATAAGTGTGTTGAGTTCCGATTTTTTTGAATTTATGATTTTAATATCAAGCATTTTGGGATCGGAAAACGAAAATGGTTTGTCATCTTTTTTAACGATAATTTCCAAATCATAAGTTTGTGCGGGTTCGATGTAAAATTCAGCTTTTTGAAATCCGATTACTAAAAATGAATGAATATTTTGAGAAAGATCAAATTCAATAAAAAAATTACCTTTTTCATCAATTTCTGAAGAAGCTATTGTCTTTTCAAAATACGAAATCTGGTCGGCATAAGTAAGGATACGTATTTTATTAAAATCATTATTTTCTACAGTTCCCCTGATAATAGTGGTTTGTGAGAAAGATGAAAGCACAAAAATCAATAAAATAACAACAAGTAAAATCTTTTTGCTCATAAGACTTAAATTTTTATTAATAACGAAAGTATTTATGAAATATTGAATAAGGAAGATGAATGAATTTTGCTGTTATTTTATTATTTCTTATCTCTATATTTCAACTTATATATTTCCATTAAAATGTCAAATAATTTTGGTTCTGTTGATTTGATAACATTATTGGGCAAATGTTTATGATGAGGAAAAGTATTAAGCTTTGGATAATGTTCCGCATTATCATTGTATCTCAGATAATTTCTGTTTGTTTTCCATAAACATTTCATAAATTCCTGCCCAAATTAGGGTGTCTTCATCATCGCTATTTTCCCTGATTTATACTGAATGTAAAATTTTTTTTATTTTGTTTTCAGTATCATCTTTTAGATTAAAATTTAATATTTTCATTATTCATAAGTTTACAACAAAATTACAAATTTATTTAGTAGTTCAATGAAAACTAAGTATTTTTGGTGTGGCTTCTATGAAGGCGTCAAGAACGAGGCTTGCGATGTATTTAAGATCAGGAGTCCCGCTTAGGCGGGATGACTGGTTTTAAACACGAGCATAACGAAGTTATTGGCGTTTTCTTAGAGCCACTATTTACAGATCAACTTCATCAGGAATAAACTCCGATGGATCGCCATTATGCCGGAGAATATCCCGAACAATGGAAGAATTGATGGGTGTGTGTTCCGGCGTGGTTAAAAGAAAAATTGTTTCAATTTCAGGATATAATTTTTTGTTGATCTGCCCAATACTTCTTTCAAATTCAAAGTCGGCAGAAGTTCGTAAGCCTCTCAGAATATATTTTGCATTTACTTTTTTGCAGAAGTCTGTTGTCAATCCCTTATATTTTGTAACCGAAATACCGGGATAATTTAAAAAAATCTTTTCTATCCAATTTATTCTTTTTTCGATTGGGAAATATAATTCTTTATCGGCATTTTCGCCAATTCCAATAATTATTTCATCAAAAAGAGGGATGGCTCTTTTAATTATTGATTCGTGTCCTTTGGTTATCGGATCAAAAGATCCCGGAAAAACAGCAATTCTTTTCATAATTATTTTTTTCGATTAAAAACAAAGGTAATAAATTTCATATTTATTTTACAATTCAAAATTTTCAATAAAGAAATTTTTAATAGATAAATACGTATTTCGAAGTACATTTCTCACTTCATTTTTTGGGATCCATTCAGTTTTTGTAATGCTTTCGTTGATTTGTGGTTGTGGAGTTTGTTCTGATTTTGTAAACATCTCAAACCAATAAGTCTTTTTTATCACTTTTTTGTTATTTAAAATATATGAGTGAAAAGTACAGGGCAGTTGCTTGATTATGTTTAAGTCCGAAATTGATGTTTCTTCTTCAACTTCACGTTTAGCGGCCATTTCGGGTTCTTCGTTTTTCTCAATATGTCCTTTTGGGAGATCCCATTTATCGAAACGGTAAATAAACAAATATTCATTTTTTGAATTCCGAACAATTCCTCCGGCAGCTTCTATCAATTGGAAGTTAGACAGAAATTCTTCAAAGATTTTATCAACACCTTTTTCAATAATAATAAATAATTTATTATTTTTAGGATTTGAAATAAAAGTCTCAAAATCATTAAGTAAGTTTGATAATGATTCAAACTTTAATATTTGTTCATTTTCACCGAAAGTATTTGTGTTTACATCTTCTGTAAAAATGATTGTCTTATTGTAAGTAAAAACTTTATACATTTGCATTATGAAATATAATGAAGAAATTGCTTTAAAAATATCAGAATATTTATTGCAAATTAAAGCAATAAAATTAAATAATAATAATCCTTTTATTTGGGCTTCGGGATTAAAATCCCCGATTTACTGCGATAACAGGATTACTTTATCTTATCCAAAGATAAGAAATTATATTCGTCATGAATTTGTAAAGATAATAAATGAGGAATTCGGAGATGCGGATGTAATTGCAGGAGTAGCCACAGGAGGAATCGCTCAGGGTGCGCTCGTTGCTCAGGAACTTGGATTGCCTTTTGTTTATATCAGATCTTCCAAGAAATCACATGGTATGTCAAATCAAATTGAAGGTTATATTGAATCCGGACAATCGGTTATTGTTATTGAGGATCTTATATCCACAGGGAAAAGTAGTTTGAATGCTGTTAGTGCTCTCCGTGATGCAGGTTGTCGTGTGATGGGAATGCTTGCTATTTTTTCATATAATCTTGATATTGCAAAGGAAAACTTTAAGAAATCTGAAGTGCCTCTTTTTACACTTTCTGATTATGAAAATCTTATTAAAAAAGCAGTAGAAGATAATTATGTTAGTGATGAGGATGTTTATTCTCTGATAAAATGGCGTGAAAATCCTAAAAAATGGGGAGAGAAATAATTAACAAAGTGTATGGTAAACATCAAAAGCGAAAAAAAAGATATTAATTCCTCTGCCGGAGAAATATTTTCTTTTCTAAGTGATTTTAATAATTTTCAGAATTTAATGCCTGAGCAGATAGTTAATTGGCAGTCTGATGAAAATAGCTGTACTTTTACAATTAAAGGAATGGCTGATATCGGGATGAAAATTGAGGATAAAATTTTTCCTGAGAAGATTAAAATTATTTCTCACGGAAAAAATCCTTTTACTTTCGAATTATTATGTTTTATTGAGATGATAAGTGAAAAAAACTCAAATGTTTGTTTGCATTTTAATGCCAATCTTAATCCGATGTTAGCTATGATGGCAAAAAAACCATTACAGAATCTTGTAAATATTATGGTTGAAAAATTACAGGAAAAGTTTATTTAATGGCTTTTAAGAAAACGTCAATAACTTCGTTATGCTCGTATTTAGAATCAGTCATTTACAAAAGTAAAATCCTGATTCTAAATACTTCGCAAGCCTCGTTCTTGACGCATTCTTAAAAGCCACACCAAAAATATTGAGTTTTCTTAGAAGCACTATTTAGCAGAAGTCATCCGATGACTTTTCATCATAAATCCGCAAGGATTTTTATTAGTGCAATTAAATGAGTGGATTAAACAGAAAACTATTCACTTATTTTAGTGATACAAAATTAGTGCTAATCAGTGAAATTAGTGTCAAAATGAATCCGCCTGCGGATTTAAGGTTTTAGAAAAAATCATAAATCATAAATCATAAATCATAAATCATAAATCTTAAATCACAAACTCTACTTCCTTAAAATCACAAGAGTAAGTTTCCATATTCTTTGTTTGAAGTATTAATCTT
>JAIORY010000075.1 GCA_021107915.1 Bacteroidales bacterium
TTGACGTTCCGTCTTCAGAAACAATGTTTCCTTTGTACATTTCTTTCGACATTACGTAATGCTTCAAACTATCCAATTGAGCTTTTGTGGAAGGCAGATCATATTCATCAATTAATTTGCCTATTTCAATTCCCCAATCACTTCCTTTAATATCAATAACATTAGTAATACTAGTAACCGTTGAAATGCCATCAATATATTTAATAGTATCAGTAACTTGCTTTACATCTTCTAATACTTTTGTATTAAATATATTGTCTGCTTGTATTATAACCATTCCCATAGTGTTCCCACCATATTTATTACCTATATCGGTATATAAAACAGCAGTTGAATCATCGTCAGGTAATGAATTTACAACATCTGCATCAATTTTTATATTTTTAAGTTGATAACCTAAAAAGGCTGTCAATCCAAGTACAACAATAATTATTAACCACCTTAATTTTATTATTCCTTCTGTAAGTTTATTCATTCTTTTATTCATTAATTAATTTATACTTATATTGTTTTTTAGTCAGTTTTGACAAAAAAAAATTATGATGCTAACCCTTTTGTCATTATTCCCATTAGTCCTTCAAAGTAAGGAGAATATTTCTCATACTTATTTTGTAAGAAGAATGGTATTTCAAGCCCTTTTAATACCATAATAAACATATCTAATAAAACTTCAATATCACCAATTACTGCAAATTCTCCCTTGTCAACTCCTTGTAATATTATATGTTTTAGTTTTGTTTTTTCCCATTCGTCTAATTCACTTCTTAAATCATCAATAAAATCAAAGTGTTCAAAAAAATCTGCTTTCAATGTTTCGTGATAATTTGCTGCATCATGTAAAATCTCCATTCTTTTGATTAGATATTTTTTGATTTTTCCAGAGGCACTTAAATTGGTATCATAAACAATAATTGACAACTGATCTTTTAGATTTAATATTTCTTTGGATACTACTTCTTTAAATAATTCTTCTTTGCTTGCAAAGTGATAATATAAAGAACCTTTTGCTTTTCTTGCAATTTTTGCTATCTCATCCATTGAGGTTTTATGAAAACCAAATCTGCTAAACAACTTATTTGCAACGCTTAAAATTTTATCTCTGGTATCTTCTATTGCCATATTTAACCTTTCTAATCTATTTGACTAAATTCGTTTATGAGTGCAAAGAAATACATTATTTTTGTAATGACAAAATAAAATGACAATTATTTTTGTTTTGGTAAAAAATAGTTTAGTGAAACTTTCAAAATAGGTTCACCAAAATTGACGAAGTTATTTTGAAAATTTCACTTAAAGATAAGACCGTTATCTTTTTATTTTTATCTTATACTTTCGAGATTGGGTGATTGATTAGTTATAGATAAAAAAAATATTAAGAAAGAATTGTTTATAAGTTATTACGAAATGATTTTTTTTAATAACTTTACGCAATAATTTTGAAAACATAAAACTTTGTAAAATTAAAAAAAATGAAATTTATTATTTCAAGTTCAGTATTACTGAAAAATTTGCAAATTCTTAGTGGAGTATTAGATACAAGCAACACTCTGCCAATACTTGATGATTTTTTATTCGAGTTAAAAAAAGATGATATTCTTTTAATTACCGCTTCTGATTTGCAGACAACCATGACAGTATCAGTTAAACTGGCTAATTCAGAGGAGCCGGGAATTGTTGCAATACCGGCAAAAATAATGTTGGATACTTTAAAAACTTTTTCTGATGTTCCGGTAACTGTTAGTATTGATAATAATACTCTTGGAGTTGAACTCTCAGCAGGAGAGGGGAAATATCGTCTTGTTGGACATAAAAGCGATGAATTTCCTCAAACACCGGTAAAAGAAGATACAACTGAGATAACTATTGATTCGTCAATTCTTGTAAGTGCATTTAATAAAACTGTATTTGCTACCGGTACTGATGAGCTTAGACCGGTTATGTCCGGTGTATTTTGTGAAATGTCTTCCGACGAAACTATTTTTGTTGCAACTGATGCACATAAACTTGTTCGTTACAAAAGAACAGATATTAAAGCTGAAAGATCATCTGCGTTTATTTTACCTAAAAAACCAATAAATCAACTTAAGAATATTTTATCATACGATGATGTACCTGTCAAAATCGAATACAATGAGACAAATGCATTTTTTTCTTTTGGGAATGTTGATCTTTCATGCCGCCTGATCGAAGGTAAATATCCAAATTACGAGGCTGTAATTCCAACTGAAAACCCCAATGTGTTAACGATATCAAGAAGTTCCTTATTAAATTCCATTCGTAGGGTTGCAATTTTTGCTAACCAATCAACACATCAGGTTCGTTTTAAAATCTCCGGAAAAGAATTGTTATTATCTTCCGAAGATATTGATTTTGCTAATGAAGCAAAAGAAAGATTAACTTGCAATTATGAAGGAGATGATATTGAAATTGGATTCAATTCAAAATTTCTTATGGAGATGTTGAATAATATTGATTGCGATGATATTAAGATTGAAATGTCAGCTGCTAATCGTGCCGGAATTGTTTTACCGGCTGATGATGGTAATGAAAATGAAGAAATTCTAATGCTCGTAATGCCTGTTATGCTTAATCAATAATAGAAGTCCCCTAAAGTTATTCCAATTGTATTTTTATTGACAAAAAAAAAGCTCTTTTGGTTAAAAGAGCTTTTGTGTTTTAAAAGGAAGATTACTCATTCACAACTTTTACACTGACAGCTTTTTTTCCTCTGCTGTCTTCTTGAATTTCGTAAGAAACATGATCATTTTCTTGGATATTATCAATTAAACCAGAAGAATGTACAAAAATATCTTCTTTTGTTTCATCATCAATAATAAATCCAAATCCTTTTTTTGCGTTAAAAAATTTAACAATACCAGTTGACATAATATAAAAAATTTAAGTTATAAAGTGCAAATATACATCAAATATGATAAAATGCAAGTAGATAAAACTATTTCTTAGGTAAAATATATTGTTGAAAATAATATATTTATGTTAGTTCTTTATGAAATCCTTGATAATAGTGTGTTTTATTGAATTTGTTTTTTGTTGTTATTGGTAATAAATATTCTGATATTTTATTTTAATAATAGCAAAACAGTTAAAAAAAGCCTCCTTTTGGAGGCTTTTTAATAATGTAATTGATTTTTAAAATATAATGAAATACAGAAAAATATCAATATTTAGCTTATTTGCCTGGACATTCTTTAATTATACTTTCTTTTATGTTCTTTGTGCCATAGGATTTATCAAAATTTACAGAAAATTGATGTGCTAATTTCTTGGCGGTTTTATCATAAGCGTCTTTATCTTCCCATGTGTTTCTGGCAAATAATATTTCTGAAGGAACATTTGGACATGTTTTTGGAATATTCAGATGGAATAATTCATCATGTTCATATTCAACGTTTTCGAGTGTTCCTGATAAAGCGGCATTTACCATTGCTCTTGTAAGAGTAATGTCAATTCTTTTTCCTGTTCCGTAAGCACCACCGCTCCATCCTGTGTTGATCAAGAAAACTTTAGTATTAAATTTTGCCATTTTTTCGCCAAGCATATCAGCGTATATATCAGGATTTGACGGCATAAATGGTTGACCGAAAAATCTTGAGAATGTTGCTTGAGGTTCAGTAACTCCGGTTTCTGTACCGGCGAGTTTACTTGTATATCCCATCAAAAACCAAAGCATTGCCTGATCTGTATTTAATTGCGAAACAGGAGGTAATACTCCGTACGCATCAGCAGTAAGAAACAAAATTGTAGTTGGATGACCCGAAGTTGATGATTCTTTAATGTTTTTTAAATAACGTAAAGGATATGATGCTCTTGAATTTGGGGTAAATCTATCATCAAAATAATCGATAATTCCATTTGGATATATCATGGCATTTTCAATAATTGCTCCATGATTCAAATAATTATCTTTATGCATTACTGCATCAAATATATCTTTTTCCTTAACAGGATGAATATCTATCATTTTAGCATAACAGCCATATTCGAAGTTTGCAATACCTTCATTACTCCATCCATGTTCATCATCACCGAGAAGTGCTCTTGTTGAATCGGCAGATAAAGAAGTTTTTCCTGTGCCTGATAAACCAAGCAATAACGCAGAATCACCTTTGTCGCCTTCATTTGCAGAACAATGAAGTGGTAAAACACCTTCAAATGGAAGTAAATAATTCATTACAGTAAATAACATTTTCTTTACACTACCACCATAAGCAGAGCCAACAATAACTCCAATCCTGCGATCGAAATCCATTGCAACAGCCATATTTGAGGTATCACCATTTGGCATTTGCCTTAATCTTCCTTTATATTTAGAAGAATCAAGTTTATTATAAGGGAGATGTAAAAGATAAAATCCATTATTATGAAAAACGCTATTTTCAATTTCGTCAGGTACCGGTCTGAACATATTATCTGTAAAAAGTGCCATCAAAGACTGATCGGTTACAGTTTTAACAGGGAGAGCAAATTTTGAATCAGCTCCAACGACCCTGTCAGTTACATACATTTTTTCTTTTTCAGACATGATCTTCAGTGCATCTTCAAAAATCATATCGAATGTTTCTTTATCAATAGGTATATTATTTGGCGAAGTCCAATCAACATTCTTTTCGCTTTCAGTACGTTTAACAATAACAGTATCCTTAGGGCTTCGTCCGGTTGATTCAGTTGGAGTCCACGTTGCCAAGGCTCCACCTTCTGCAACAATTGCTTCTTTGTTATCAAGAGCATCTTGTATCATTTTCTTTCTTTCGATATTTGAAAGAATATTTTTGTGAACTTTTACAGCATCTGATAATTTAATTTTCAAATCCATTTTACTAAAGAGTTATGTAATAATATGTTTTATTTTTGTTTAAGTACAGCTTGTGCAGCAGCTAATCTTGCAATTGGCACCCGATAAGGTGAGCAACTTACATAATTAAATCCTAAAGTATTACAAAATTCAACTGAAGAAGGTTCGCCACCATGTTCGCCACATATTCCGATTTTAATATCTTTTCGGGTTTTGCGTCCCTTTTCTACTGCTATTTCCATAAGTTGTCCAACACCGGTTTGGTCAAGTACCTGAAAAGGATCATTATCAAGGATACCTTTTTTGAGGTAAACAGGTAAGAATTTTCCTGCATCATCTCTTGAATAACCGAAAGTCATTTGAGTAAGGTCGTTAGTTCCAAAAGAGAAAAATTCGGCTGATTCTGCAATTTTATCAGCAGTAAGTGCAGCTCTTGGAATTTCGATCATCGTACCAACGAGATAATCAATTTTTTCGTTTCTTTCTGCAAATACTTTTTTAATTGTTGATCTAACAATATCTTCCTGCATTTTCATTTCATTATAAGTACCGGTCAATGGAATCATTATCTCAGGTTTTGCAATAATACCTTTTCTTTGCAGATTGAGTGCAGCTTCGATAATTGCACGTGCTTGCATCTCTGTAATTTCAGGATAAGTATTTCCGAGACGGCAACCTCTATGTCCCAACATTGGATTAAATTCTTCAAGGTCTTCAACTTTCTGTTTAATTTCTTCAACAGATATTCCCATTTGATCAGCCATTTCTTTTTGATTTTCATCTTCATGAGGAACAAATTCGTGAAGTGGTGGATCAAGTAATCTGACTGTAACCGGAAGATCATGCATAGCTTCAAAAATACCTTCAAAATCTTCACGTTGAATTGGTAATAATTTATCTAATGCTTTACGTCTGCCTACTTCATCATCAGCAAGGATCATTTCACGCATTGCAATAATTCTGTTACCTTCAAAAAACATGTGTTCTGTGCGGCAAAGTCCAATTCCCTGAGCTCCAAATTTTCTTGCTACCTGAGAATCTTTTGGTGAATCGGCATTAGTTCTAACAAGCATTTTCGAGTATTTATCGGCGAGATCCATTATTTTTCCAAAGCCACTACTTAGTTCAGCATCCTTAGTGCTAACTTTTTCGTTATAAACTTTTCCTGTTGTTCCGTCAATAGAAATCCAATCACCTTCTTTTAATGTAATACCATCAACAGTTAAAGTTTTTTCTTTATAGTTGATTTTAATTTTATCAGCACCTGAAATACAACATTTGCCCATTCCGCGTGCTACAACGGCTGCATGAGATGTCATTCCCCCGCGTGCAGTAAGAATTCCTTTTGCAACATTCATTCCTTTTAAATCTTCAGGTGAAGTTTCGATACGAACAAGAATTACATTTTTTCCATCATCAGCCCATTTTTCAGCATCATCAGCAAAAAATACAATCTGACCTGTTGCAGCTCCGGGTGAAGCAGGTAAGCCTTTTGCAATTGAATCAATTTTATCAAGTGCATCCTGATCAAAAACAGGGTGAAGCAATTCATCAAGTTTGTTTGGTTCTTGTCTTAACAAAGCAGTTTTTTCGTCAATTTTTCCTTCTTCGAGCATATCAATTGCAATGTTTATCATTGCTGCTCCAGTACGTTTTCCGTTACGTGTTTGTAATAACCAAAGTTTTCCGTCCTGAATAGTAAACTCAAGATCCTGCATATCACTATAGTGATCTTCAAGTTTATTTTGAGTGTCAAATAATTCTTTGTAAAGAGCAGGCATTGCTTCTTCAAGTGAAGGAAAATCATTTGCTCTGTTTTCTTCAGAAACTCCAGCTAATTTTGCCCATCTATGTGAACCTTCTTTTGTAATTTGTTGTGGTGTACGAATACCTGCAACTACATCTTCGCCTTGAGCATCAATAAGATATTCGCCATTGAATAAGTTTTCTCCTGTTGCAGCATCACGTGTAAAAGCAACTCCCGTAGCTGAGTTTGATCCCATATTTCCGAAAACCATTGCTTGTACATTTATTGCTGTTCCCCATTCTGCAGGAATATTATGCATTTGCCTGTAATAAATTGCGCGTTCGTTCATCCAGCTATCAAAAACTGCCATTACCGATCCCCATAATTGTTCCCATGGATCATCAGGAAAATCATGCCCTGTTTTTTCTTTTACTGCTTTTTTGAAACGAAAAACGAGTTCTTTTAAATCATCAGTAGAAAGATCATTATCATTAATAATATTTTTTTCTTCTTTTAAATCTTCAATAATTGCTTCAAAAGGATCAACATCCTCTTTAGATTCCGGTTTCATTCCAAGAACAACATCTCCGTACATTTGAACAAATCTTCGGTACGAATCCCACGCAAATCTTTCATTTCCTGATTTTTTTGCAATACCCTCTACAGCTTTATCATTTAATCCAAGGTTAAGCACAGTGTCCATCATTCCCGGCATTGATGCTCTTGCTCCTGATCGTACCGACATAAGTAATGGATTTTCGTTATCACCGAATTTGGTTCCCATGATATTTTCAACAAAACGGATACCTTCTTTAGCTTCTGCTTTAATCAACTCAATTGTTTTATCTTTTCCGATATTATTGTATTCGGTACATACTTCCGTAGTAATAGTAAATCCCGGAGGTACCGGCACTCCAATAAGGTTCATTTCTGCAAGGTTAGCACCTTTTCCACCAAGCAGGTTTTTCATGCTTGAATTTCCATCTGCTTTTTTGTCTCCGAATAGGTAAACATGTTTTTGTTTTGTCATTATATTATTCTCCTAAAGTTTGATATTTATAAGTGATTATTTTTATTTGCCTGATAATTAGTGTTTTTTGATTTTAAAATTGAATGTGCAAAAATATATAAAAAGTAATTAACCATTATTAAATTAACAATAAATATTTTTAATAAATTATTACCGATTGTATTTAATATGACTTAATTCTTCGGATTGCTTATTCACTGAAATTATAAATGTAATCACTTAATTCGTCTATTGTTGATTCAAAATCAAAAGCATCGTTTAAAAGGTAATAGTTTCCAATATCATAAGTATATCCGTAAGCAAATTTAGCAAGTTTAAGTCGGGTATCTTCAAAATCAAATAACAGCATAATTTCTTTAACTTGCGAACATAATAAGCAATTTGATGATATTACTTGCTTTGCAATCCTGAGTTTACTGTCTTCAAAATCCTTTGATGAAATTGAATATTTAACTTGAGTAAAATTCTGTAACGACATAGGGTAGGGGCAACCAACAGGTCCGTTATAACCGGATAAAACATAAGTGGTTTGGGTTTGTTGCATTTGCGGGTTTTGATAAATCTCAGTTGTTGTGATTGTTGTGCTTGTGTTTGAAGTTGTTGCATTATTTCCACCTGCGTTGATATTCATATTTATATTCGCTCCTGATTGAGAACTATTAAGATTTACATTCATTGATACACCCGAAGGATTATTATTAACTCCCTGATTTACCGTTGTTGTTTGTGAATTGGTAATAATTGTTGTAGTGGGCTGAGGCTGTGGTTGCGAATTATAAATTACAACTGATTGTCCTTCTCTTATGATTGGAGCCTGAGCTATTGGTACTTCGTTCATCCATCGAAAAACATATTTATCTTTTCTGTTTTTTTTGATAACAAAGGTTGTTTCAGTACCTTGATTAAATATTATATTTTTATCAATTTCTCCAAGATTTGTGTTTTCAAAAATCACCTTGATTTTATAACTTGGTGAAATAAGATCAGTAATTTTAACATTTGTTTCAGGGTTTGGATTTTGATTTATTCCATTTAATATTAGATGAAATTTTTCGCCATGTTCTGTGAAAAATACCAGATTCGATTTTATTTGACCGAAAACTGATGAAATAAATAGCATTCCAATTAGGAATAAAGTAACATTTTTCATAAGTAGTTTTTGATTAAAATTGATTATTAATATATTCTACAAAAGTAGATAAATTGAGAAT
>JAIORY010000394.1 GCA_021107915.1 Bacteroidales bacterium
TTCTTTAGAGACTGCGTAAAATATAGAATAGCTTTTAAATATAAGAATAGCACCACAATTTATTGTGGTGATTTAATGGTGTTTAAAAAACAATCCGTAGTCCGCTTCAGCGGACTTCATATTTCAAAATTGTATTGGTATGATAGGTTGCTAACCTTTTTTTTAGGAGTTCAACATTCAACACTTAACAACATTCAATTTTCATTTTCTGCTTTTTTACTTGTTTATTGATTATTGAGTGTTTTTTCTAAATAATATCAATGTAATGTCGGAATAAATATCACACAATTTATTTGACATATAAACAAAAACCGCTCTAATCAGAATCAGAGCGGTTTGTAGTATAATGATATTAAATAATATCTTAAAGAAAACTCAGAATTGTTGGTATGGCTTCTAAGAAGGCGTCAAGAACGAGGCTTGTGAAGTATTTAAAATCAGGAGTTTACTTTTGTAAATGACTGGTTTTAAATACGAACATAACGAAGTTATTGACGTTTTCTTAAAGCCATTATTTTAAACAATACCTTGAGCAAGCATAGCGTCGGCAACTTTTACGAAACCTCCGATATTTGCACCTTGTACGTAATTAATGAAATCACCATCTGTACCAAATTTAACACAAATTTCATGAATATCTTTCATGATTTGTAATAATCTTGCATCAACTTCTTCTCTTGTCCAAGATAATCTTAGTGAGTTTTGCGACATTTCAAGTCCTGACACAGCAACACCACCTGCATTAGCAGCTTTACCCGGTCCATAAAGAATTTTTGCATCAATATAAGCTACAATTGCATCAGCAGTAGAAGGCATATTTGCACCTTCAGACACTACGAAACATCCATTATCAATTAACATTTTAGCTTCATCTACATTAATTTCGTTTTGAGTAGCACATGGCATAGCAACATCACATTTCACTCCCCATGGTCTTTGTCCATCGTGATATTCACAACCGTATTTTTCAGCATATTCACTGATTCTGCCTCTTTTTACATTTTTGAGGTGCATTGCAAAAGCAAGTTTTTCAGCATCTATTCCATCAGGATCGTAAATATAACCTGAAGAATCAGATAAAGTAACTACTTTACCGCCAAGGTCTGTAACTTTTTGAGTAGCAAATTGAGCAACATTACCCGAACCGGAAATAGTAACAACTTTGCCTTTTAAAGAGTCTCCTCTTGTTTTTAGCATTTCTTCAGCAAAATAAGTTGCACCATAACCTGTAGCTTCCGGTCTGATGCGACTTCCGCCCCACTCACGACCTTTTCCGGTTAATACTCCTGTAAATTCATTTTTTAATCTTTTGTATTGCCCAAATAAGAAACCTATTTCACGACCACCAACACCAATATCTCCGGCAGGAATATCAGTATTTGGTCCAATATGACGAAATAATTCAGTCATGAAACTTTGACAAAAGCGCATTACTTCATTGTCAGTTTTTCCTTTAGGATCGAAATTAGATCCACCTTTACCACCACCCATTGGAAGTGTGGTTAAGCTGTTTTTTAATACTTGTTCAAAAGCAAGAAATTTTAATATTCCAAGATTTACAGTAGGATGAAAACGTAAACCACCTTTGTATGGTCCTATTGCACTGTTCATTTCAATTCGATATCCTTTGTTGATCTGAACTTCACCTTTGTCATCTACCCAAGGAATTCTGAATAAAATAACTCTTTCAGGTTCAGCAATTCTTTCTAAAATTTTTGCTTCTTTATATTGAGGATTTTCTTCAATATAAGGAATTAAGGTTTCTGCTACTTCCAATACTGCCTGATGAAATTCAACCTCACCGGGATTCTTGGCTATTATATCAGCCATAAAATCATTAACTAAATTCTCATAGTTTGCCATAACTTTGTATATGTTTTTGTTTATTTAAAAATTTTAAATGTTCAGCAATATTACTCAATATTATTTTATTAGAAATATGTATTTACTTATTTTTCTAAAAAGTATTATTATTTTGAATAAAAATACATAAAGCAGTCTTTTTTTTGTTGTAATTTTATCAAAAAATAAATTTTTATTATGATTAATATTTGGCAAAAATGAAAAAAACATCTATTGTGAAAGATAATAAATATCAGAAGTTAAAAGCTGATGGTATTGAAAGAGCAAAAGAACTTGCCGGAATAAACAGAACAACAGGGATACTAAAAGAAGGAAAACCAATTGATGAAACTCTTCAGTATATTTGTGATATATTACCTGCTTCATGGCAATATCCTGCTTCAACATCTGTAAAAATATCTTATGGTAATTTGAATTTTACAACTAATAATTTTATTAAAACACAATGGTCGCAAAAACAAGAATTTAATACCATTGACAGAAAAAAAGGATACATTGAAGTATGTTATCTTAAAGAATTTAGTGAAGAAAATGAAGGACCTTTTTTAAAAGAAGAAAGAGATTTGATTGAAAATATTGCTCATTTGATAACCGGTTATTTAAATGAAAAATTGGCGAAAACCGTTATTGGTGGTGTTGATAAAGATGAAAAATCTCAGATTAAATATGATGATATTAGCAGCAGACAATTATTACAGAGTTTTTTAAATATCAATAATGTAAACCGAGATATTTACCACGATCTAATGTCGTTTAAAGTCAAGGAAATTCTCCTTATTGCAAATTTATATGATGCTTACAGTATTGAAAAAGAAGGAAGATTTTCTGAACATGTTTTAGGCGAATATCACCAACTTAATTTAACATCACTACCTCGAATAACCGGTGCATCTTCCGAAGAAGAAGTATTCAGCCAATTAAATTCAAAGCACTTCGACATGATAATTATTATGTCAGGTGCCGATAAAAATTTACCTCTGGAAATTAGTAAAAAGATCAAAAAACAATTTACTTATATTCCAATTTTATTGTTGCTAAATAATAATAGCGAAATTGATTTTTATGAGAATGAAACAAAAAGTCATCAATATATTGACAGAACTTTTGTATGGAATGGTGATTCAAGTATTTTCTTTTCGATGATTAAACTTGTTGAAGACAGGATAAATATTGAAAATGATACAGAAATAGGATTAGTGCGGGTTATCTTGCTTGTGGAAGATTCGCCTCAATATTATTCCAGGTATTTGCCATTATTATATAAAATTGTTCTTGAACAAACAAAAAGGATAATTGATGATGTAAGTACTGATGAACTTTACAAAGTTTTAAGA
Source organism: Bacteroidales bacterium (assembly GCA_021107915.1). Lineage (GTDB taxonomy): Bacteria > Bacteroidota > Bacteroidia > Bacteroidales > JAIORY01 > JAIORY01. The sequence goes on from JAIORY010000394.1 coordinate 3,198, forward strand.
TTACGGGCACGACCAAAAATTATTCTGGCTTCAACTTATGAAGGAGCTGTAGATGTTATTGATAAATACAAAGATTATTTGCTTTGCCTTATTACTGATGTAAAATATGAAAAAGAAGGTAAACTTAACGAGAATGCCGGTTTTGAACTCGTAAAATATGCAAGAAAAAAAACGAAAGAGATACCGACTATTATTCAGTCTTCTGATGTCGAAAATGCAAATAAAGTTTATAAACTACGGTCTATTTTTATTAATAAAAATTCAGAAACTCTTCTTCAGGATTTTCAAAGTTTTATTACTCATTATCTTGGATTCGGAAATTTTGTTTACCGAAACAAAGAAGGCAGAAAAATTGGAGTTGCCAAATCGTTAAAAGAATTTGAAAAACAATTAAAAATAATACCGGACGAATCACTTCTTTATCATGCCAAAAGAAATCACTTCTCTTCGTGGTTAATGGCAAGAGGTGAAATTCAGGCAGCCAAAATATTAAACCCTCATAGAATAAATGAATTTAAAAATACATATGAAATTCGAAAGATACTAATTGATATTATTCAAAAATTTAGGAATGAAAAGAAAAAGGGGAAAATAATCTCTTTTGAGCAATCGGATATTACAGACGAAAGTAATATTGTTAGCTTATTTGATGGTTCCCTAGGAGGAAAGGGTAGGGGACTTGCATTTATTAATAATCTGATTTATAATTATGATTTTTTACAATATTTGCCTGAAATAAATATTCGTGCACCAAAGACTCTTGTAATAGGCACTGACGAATTTGAATATTTTATAGAAAGAAATAATCTACTCGAAACAATAATTGATGAGACAGATTATGAAGTAATAAAAAAAGTTTTCCTTGAATGTGAGCTTACAAAAACTCTTGAAAAGCGATTAAAAATTGTACTTACAATGATCAAAGAGCCGATTGCTATTCGTTCGTCAGGCTTGTTTGAAGATTCATTGGTGCAGCCTTTCGCAGGTATTTTTGAAACCTATCTTTTGCCAAACAACCATCCTGAAATTAAAGTTCGGTTGCAACAGGTAATGGATGCTATTAAACTTGTTTTTGCTTCTGTATATTCAAAAATAGCCCGTGGGTATGTGAAGGCTATCAATTACAAAATTGAGGAAGAAAAAATGGCTGTTATAATACAGGAAGTAGTAGGAAATGAATATGATGGAGTGTTTTATCCGCATATCAGCGGAGTTGCACAATCATATAATTATTATCCTTTTTCGCACATGAAACCCGAAGAGGGTTTTGCAGTTGCAGCCGTAGGACTTGGGAAATATGTTGTTGAAGGTGAAAATGCTTATAGGTTTTCACCAAAATATCCCTCAACGGAAATCAATTCTCCGAAAGACCAATTTAAAAATTCCCAAACTAAGTTTTTTGCTGTTAACCTGAAAAAGAAAGATGTTGACCTTCTTGAAGGTGATACTGCCGGACTTACCTTTATTGATATTGATGAAGCCGAACGTCATGGAAATTTGCGACATCTTGCATCTGTTTATAATGCTGATAATAATAGTATTTATCCGGGTATTAATAAACCGGGACCAAGGATCATTAATTTTGCCAATATTTTAAAATACAATTATATCCCTCTTGCCAAAACCATTGAAGTAGTTTTGGATCTTGTAAAAGAAGCAATAGGTTCTCCTGTAGAAATTGAGTTTGCTGTTGATCTTAATAAAGATGATCAAAATCGGGCATCTTTTTATCTTTTGCAAATTAAACCATTGATAGGAAGTGCTTTCGATTATGATATAAATATGAGTAAAATTAAGAAAGATAGCATAATACTTTATACTAAAAAGGGAATGGGCAATGGCTTGATAAAAAATATAACTGATGTAATTTATATTGATAGAGAGGTTTTTGATAAAAGTCAGACTGTTGAAATGGCAAATGAAATTGAAATGTTAAATGAAAAAATGGCTAAAGAAGACAAGAAATATATTCTTATCGGGCCGGGTAGATGGGGTACTCGTGACAGATGGATTGGGATACCCGTAAACTGGCCACAAATATCAAATGCCAAGGTAATTGTTGAAACAAGTTTTGAAGATTACCCGCTTGATTCGTCTTCCGGCTCGCATTTTTTCCATAATGTAACTTCAATGAATGTGGGGTATTTTTCTGTTAATCAGGAAAAATCAGATAATTACATCAAATGGGATATTCTTGAAAAACAAAAACTTATAGAACGAACTAAATATTTTAAACATGTTCGTTTTGAAGAAGCTGTGAAAGTACGTATGGACGGGAAAAAATGTATCTCGCTTATTACATGGGAGAAAAAAGGAAAAAAAAGGAAATAAGGGAAATAAGGGGAATAAGGGAAATAATGGAATATTGGAGTGATGAAGCCATGAAGCCATGAAACCATGAAACAGTGTCTCTATCTCACAATCAATTTATCCGATTTTAATATTTTGCCTTTTTTATTCTTGAACATAATAATATAATTTCCCTGATTAAGATGAGAAATATTAGTCGTTTTATTATTGGATGTAAGGATGCTTTTTCCTGTGATGTCAAATATTTCCATGCTAAATTCTTCATCGTATTTAACGTTTATAATATCATTTGCCGGATTTGGATAAAACGATATTTTGGATTCTTCAGTTAAAACAGGTTCTTCATTAATACCTGTATAACCTTTAAGAATTTTAATTAGTTCAATTCCATCACCAATTCCAAGATCTCTGGTGTATTGCTTATTTATTGAGTCATTCCAATGCTCATGAACACCGAGCGAAGCAATTAAAATTCCGTTATCATTAGGATCATAAATAATACCATCAGGCCAGTTTGACGAATCAGCAGCCTGATGCAGATAATCATCAACTCCATCCCAGTTGGGACGACATTCTGATATCAATTCACCATTATGTTCGGTGCGTAAAAAATCATGACAAACAGATTCAATAGCTACAGGGTCAAGAGAAATAAATACTGATGAACACCAGTCATTGTCAAATGGAAGTGATTCCCACTTAAAAGGTGTGGAAATGGCTTCCTCGCCGGGATAAAGACCGTCAACCAATACAAATAAAGTGTTTCCTCCAAGTAGATCGTGCATTAAAAGATCAACCTGCGATCTGTATAAATGATAACCAAGCCTGTCAGGAATATCATTAGTATAACTGAGTAACCCTTTATGAAGGTGCATTGCAATTTGTCTTGTATGCGAACCATAATGATTTTTGGCGGCTAATGTTATACCGGCACAAGCATGTGCTTTTAGAGTAGGGATGTTGATCAAATAATCAGCTTCTTCAAAAACAGAATATAAATGATCAGTAATAGCATTTGGCATTACAGTTCCTAAATCTGAATAAACTATTTCGGCTGTACTACTAATCGAAACAGGTGTTCTGCCAAGGGATATTAAGTCTTCAATTCCTGTATAATGAATGTCATTTCCCAAATAAGTAATATTAGGAAATTCATTATACCAAAGTTCATAAAACTCTTTATAGATATTTTTCATAGGATCGCCAACAATAATATTTTCTTCTGAAATACCTGCAATATTTACAAGTTGCCTCAACATTGATAAAACAACATAAGGATTAGTCTCGGCACAAAATGGAGTGTCGTGTCCATGATCGTCCATGCTTAAATCGCTGTTGTAACTCCCATTTCCGGCATTTCCAAAAGTAGAAGTCGCATTTATTTTGATAAACACTTTTTCGCCGGCAGTATATCCAACATTCCCATTACCGTGTTTATTGTTGAAGTATGTAAAAATAGAATCCCATGCTTGGGAGTTGTCTGAAACGCCAACAAGATTAGTAATTGCTTCAAATAACATGCTGTCGATAACTACAGGATCATTGTTTTTTGCCATGAGCCAGGCATCATCCAATGAATCCAAAACTCCATTCAAATTTGCAAAATTAGTACAGTTTTCGTTGGTGGCATCTGAATCCCATACCCAAACAACACGACCGGGATGTATTCCTTGTGCTATGCCTATTGGAGCATTTGGAGGAAAATCGCCTTTAGTTACTTCTTTAATATTTGCAAATGCCGGTATCTTGATAACAGAAAAAGAAATTGCAAAAAAGATAATCATTACAAAAAACAAAAGAAAGGCATTTATATATTTTGTCTTGGCGAGATGATATTTAAACCATTTGTATGCAGCAAACGAACCTGTAATTGACAGAATATACAAAATAAAATTAGCCATTATTGGAGAAGCCACTTGCATACAAGGATACGAAGCTCTGCTTGGTTTTGGAATAACTCTGATTAAAAACCATATTGTAGAGACAATCCCTAAAATAATTAGAGTAACTTTTGAGGGAATTTTAAATTTTTGGAAAATGTATTTGATTTTCTGAGCGTATTTTGGATACTTTTGATTTGAGTTTTTCATGACCAGCGCCTCCTTAAAAATTTTAATATTTAGCAAAAATACGATATTTTTGTGTTATTTCCAATAATTTAAAATCTCTATAAATTATCCTTTCAATAAAAATTAACTTCTTCATTTCTTGAAAGATAAGTAATAACAATTTAAGCAAATCATTTTTTTATTAAATTTGAACTTAATTTTAATATTCAAAGCAATGGAATTTTTATTATTATTGTCATGGATATTATAATAAGTAGTGGCTAAAATGAATTAAAGTTAAGAGTGCCTTAAGTTATTATAAAAAACTAAATTAAAATTAATTACTAATTTATAAAGAGACAGAAGATGTATGAATTAATGTCGTTAAAAGTGAAATGCCCAATATGTGGGAAATCTCTGATGAATCATGATCAAATGATTGATAATGAACCGAGCATTAAATTGAATATTGAAGTTGCCAAAAATAGAGGAACAATAAACCTTAGTTCAATATATGGAAGCTATAATTACAAAGCAGATATTGAAATGATCCCGGATGAGATTGTAAAATTTTTCTGTCCTCATTGTACTGCTCAAATAATTTCGGATGTTGATTGTTTAACATGTAAGGCACCAATGATACCTTTTCACCTTGATATGGGTGGAAAAGTAAGTGTTTGTTCAAGAATTGGTTGCAAAGACCATAAAGTTGAATTTGAAGATCTCTCTATAGCACTTAACAGGTTATATCAGGAATATGGTTATGGAGCTAAACAATCAGAAAAAGATAGCAATATAAAGCCAAGTAAAAAAATACCTGAGATATCTAAAACTGATGAAAAGAAAGAAATTATCGAATCGGGTACATTCATACAGGCATATTGTCCGAGTTGTAAAAAAAGTTTGATTGAAGATGAGATGCTCAAAGTAAAAATATCGAACGGCGAAGAAGGTTATCTCATGTTAAGCCCGTACTTAAATGTGTTTTCTTCAAAATCAACAATATTTCTACCGGAAGACAAAACAATAAAGATTGTTAGTTGTCCTCATTGTGAAAAAAGCCTGATCTCTGAAAAAATGAAATGCGAGATATGTGGTTCACCTGTTGCAAAAATAGAAGTTAGTGCCAGAACAAAATTGCTTGATTTTTATTTATGTACAAAAAAAGGCTGCAAATGGCATGGTTTGAGTGAAGATGATCTTTATGATATACGTCTTGATGATAGTGATGAATGGTAGGAAG